>JAAYEN010000280.1 GCA_012728775.1 Tissierellia bacterium | reverse complement strand
TTGTAGGGGATTTAGTTTCAGCTAGTAATTAATAATTAGTAATTACTAGATGCCTACGGCTAAGCAAGGTAAAAATCCCTACGAGAGTTCACTGAAGGTGCAGATTATGGAAATTTAACAAAAATTAACTTATGATATAACATTGGAAAATATAAAGTAAATAATAGGAGGAAATTATGTTTCGAAAGATGAGACGAGATAAGCAATTACTCAATACGAATTTTGCAAAGAACGCTTTAAGTAGAGGAACTTCTGGGGTTTTATCCGTTCACGGAGATGATGGTTATCCTTATGGCGTGCCTTTAAGTTATGTATTTCATGATGGGAAATTATACTTTCACGTGGCCACATCAGGACATAAGCTAGATGCCATAAAAAATAACGATAAAGTTTCATTTACAGTAATTCTTCATGATAATCCTGTGGGCGAAAGATTTACTACTTATTATATGAGCGTAATAGCTTTTGGAAGAGCTAGAATAATTGAAGATGATGAGGAAAAACGAAAGACTATCTCTATTCTTTCCGATAGGTATTTCCCTGAAATGAAGGAAAAATCCTACGACGAGATAGAGTCTTCCTTTGATAGATTTCATATGATAGAAATGACCATAGAACATATCACAGGAAAACAGGCCATAGAACTGCTAAATAATGGTGAGTAACAATATAATAACGCCAAGTTCAAAATCGAACTTGGCGTTATTTTTATTTTAAACTAACAATTATTCTCTTTTTCCTAAAATTCCGTCTACTTTAAATAGAGCTGCTGGATCGTCTCCTGCCATTTTAATCATGTCGATTACGCCTCTGAAGTGGTCTTCTTCTTCTACTTGCTCATCTACATAAGTTCTTAGGAAGTTTTCTGCTGCATAATTTTTTTCTTCGATTGCTAATTCTAAGATGCTTATTATACTAGCTGAAATCTCTTTTTCATGTGCTAATCCTTGTTCAAATACGTCAAGTAGTGATTTGTACTCTGTTGGTTGTTCTGCCAATGCTTGAGTTTCTACTTCTCCGTCTACATCTAGGATAAAGCTAATAAAGTCTTCGGCGTGTGTTGTTTCTTCGTGAGTTTGTAATGTCATCCAATGAGTTGCTCCAGGAATTCCTAGGCTCTTGAAATATAATCTCATTCCATTGTATTTGTACGCTGATTCGTATTCCATTTGAATTTGTCTGTTAAGTTCTGCATTTAATTTTTTGCTAAGTTCCATAATCTCAATCCTCCAATTTTATATTAAAATCTTTTACATATATTCATATACCCAATTTTTACATAATAAATTAATTATTAATTTTTGGAGCTATAAAATAAAATCTAGAGCCTTTTCCAACTTCTGAATCCACTCCGAATTTGAAATTATGCTTTTGGAGAATTACTCGTACTATGTGAAGTCCTATGCCTGTTCCTACAACATTTCTAACGTGGTTGTGATGGTCAGTGTAGTATCTTTCCCAAATCTTTTCTTTTTCTGAATCGGGTATTCCTCTTCCGTGGTCTATTATTGAATAGATTATATTGTCCTCATCTTCTTCTATTCTAAATATTATCTTTTTATCTGGTCCTACAAAACTCACTGCATTAGATGCAAAATTATATAATACCTGATTCATCATGGATTTATCCCCATTGATAATTCCTTCAGAATCTCCTTCTATTATAAATTCGTAGTTTTGTCTCGTGCGTAAAATGTCCAATCTATAGATTAAGTTTTCTGTAAGCTCCCTTAAACTCAACTTTTCTAACTTTAATTCATCCATCTGCATTTCTAGTTTAGAAATATCTAGTATGCTATTAACCATTTCAGTTAATCTATCTGCTTCGGAAATAATAATATCTAGATGATTATCTCGCATTTCTTTATTACCGCCGCTAATATCTTTTATCATTTCTGAATAGGATTTTATTACAGTAAGGGGCGTCTTTAAGTCGTGGGAGACATTGGCAACTATGGATACTCGCATTTCGTCCATCTTAGAAAGTTCTTGGGTGGCGTAATTCAATGTTCTAGAAAGTTCGTCTACTTCGTAAACTCCTGAGGTTGGAAAGTTAATATCGTAATTTCCAGTAGCTAATTTTTTAGCCGTTTCGTTTAAATCCAAGATAGGCTTGCTAAGTTTTTGAGAAACAAAATAACTGACAATCATCCCTAGAACAAATACTATTCCTATTATGTAGGGAAATTGCCTTCTCATTATTAATACAGTTGAATCTATGGGCTCTACTGTGGATACTATCATTAAATATAAATCCGAGCCTCTTTCTTCTCCTAAGTAACTGGCGTAAATAAAGCTTTGATACTCGTCATCAAAAATCTTGAGGTCGTATAATTCATTTGCCCCTTTTACTTTAGGAATTCCTGCCAGTATATTATTTATAATTTTCTTATTGTATGAAGTGGAATAAAATATGCCCATCCAATCATTGGGATAAATGACATTTCCATCTCCGTCCACTATTTGAATTCTAGTGGAATTATCCAAAGTTTTCGATCTAATAATGGAAGTAATGGATTTTTCTTTAAGGTATTCGTTGGTAATAAGTTGTCCCGTCTCTTCGATTTCAGCTATCTTCATATTCTTATAAAAAGCTGCTAAAAAGACATTTTGCATCAGCCAAATAATTAATAAGATTATTACTATATATATGGCGTAATGTTTCCATATTCTATTTCGAATACTTCCTAATTGTTCAATTTGATTATCAGGACTTATTTCATTATTTTTTAACTTCCGGATTTTCCGAATCAAATTTATATCCTACTCCTCGAACGGTGATAATAAACTTTCTGTATTGTCCCAAAGTGTTTCTAAGCATTTTAATATGGGTGTCTACAGTTCTATCGTCTCCAAAAAAATCATATCCCCAAACTGAACTTAAAAGTTGGTCTCTGGATAAAGCTTTGCCTTCGTTTTGTATAAAATAAGTCAAAAGCTCAAACTCTTTTGGAGTAGCACTTACTGCTTCCCCGTCCACACTGATGACATGGCCGTCTAAATCTATTTCCAAGCCTTCCATCTGCCACACCTTGTTTAGTTTTCTCTCTTGGGAATTTCTTTTTATAATAACATTTATCCTAGCCATTAACTCCTTTGGAGAAAAAGGCTTAACTACGTAATCATCTATTCCTATTTCAAATCCAAAAAGCTTATCGTATTCTTCTCCCCTTGAACTTAACATAATCACTGGGATGTCTTTGAATTTTGCGATTTCTTGGTGAGCGGAATAGCCATCTAAATTAGGCATCATAATATCCATAACTGTAACGTCATAGTCATTTTCTTTAGCCAATTCTATAGCTTCCAAGCCATCTTGAGCGGTGTCCACCTCGTAACCTTCATATTTTCCGTAAGTTTTAATAACCTCTCGGATTCTCTCTTCATCATCTACAACTAGAATTCTACTCATATTACTTCACCTCTATTAAATAATATAATCTTTTTGTGAAAAATAAATGTTTAATCAATGATAAATATACACAAATACTAAGGTTCCCAGGATTATTCTATAAATACCAAAAGCTATAAAACTGTTGTTTTTGATGTATTTCATAAAAGTATTAATTACAGCATCAGCAGATAAAAACGCAAGGACAGAACCTAGTAAAATCAATCCCCATTGAGCCATAGTAAAAACTGTACCTAATTTCAAAATTTTTAAAGTCGTGGCTCCTAACATAGTAGGAATTGCTAAGAAAAATGAAAACTCCGCAGATACAGTTCTGTTGGCACCAGTAGCCATTCCACCGATTATAGTAGCAGCAGATCTAGATGTACCAGGAATCATAGCTAAACACTGAAAAAAACCTATTTTAATAGCTTGCATGGGAGTTAAATCTGAGATGGAATTCACTTTAAATTCTTTCTTATGCATCATCTCCATAATGATAATTACAATCCCCCAAAAAATTAAAGCTCCCGCCACTACTTCTGGTCTAAAAAGATAAGCATCTATGATATCATCAAAAATTAATCCCAAAATCATAGCAGGAATAAATCCTATAATAACTTTAATCCAAAGTCTAATGGTAGGTCTATGGAAATGAGAAAGTCGAAACTTCAATTTCTCTTTTCCAGTTAAAAATTCATATCCTAGCATGTCCGTATTGTAGCTGATTTTTCCTAAATCCAAAGGATTTAATTTATAA
>JAAYEN010000131.1 GCA_012728775.1 Tissierellia bacterium | reverse complement strand
GGTTTAGATATTCTCTTGATTCCACTGATAATTCTTTCTTCATTCTCTCCGTATTTCAAATCTATTTTTAAAATTCCTTGTTTTCCATCTTCTTCAACTTCATATCCTTTTATGAAGCCCTCATTTAGCAAAATTTCTGCTATATCTTTTTTCATTTTGGAAGCTGGAACATCAATTGATTGGTGTTTTGCGCTGTTGCCATTTCTTATTCTCGTTAGCATATCAGCAATAGGATCTGTCATCATAGTATTTTATCTCCTTTCCAGCGGTATTACCAGCTAGCTTTTCTTACTCCAGGTATTTCTCCTCTATATGCTAGCTCTCTAAAGCAGATACGGCAGACTCCGTACTTTCTTAGATATGCATGTGGTCTTCCGCATATTTTGCATCTTGTATAGGCTTGAGTGCTAAACTTAGCCTTTCTTTTTTGCATGGCAATTTTCGATTTCTTAGCCAATTTAATCCTCCTCGTTATTGTGCCGCTTTTTCAAATGGCATACCTAAAGCTTCTAATAATGCTTTAGCTTCTTCATCTGTACTAGCTGTTGTCACTACAACAATATCCATACCTCTTATTGCATCGATATCATCGTATTCTATCTCAGGGAATATAAGTTGCTCTTTAATTCCTAAAGCATAATTTCCCCTTCCGTCAAAGGATTTATCACTAACACCTCTAAAGTCTCTAACTCTTGGAAGAGCTATGTTAATCAGCTTGTCTAGGAAATCATACATTCTGCTACCTCTAAGGGTTACCTTACATCCTACATTCATTCCTTCACGAAGTTTGAAATTCGCAACAGATTTTTTTGCTTTAGTTACAACTGGTTTTTGTCCAGCAATTGTCGTTAAGTCTCTTACTGCAGATTCCAATGTCTTTGGATTTTCTTTCGCTTCTCCAACTCCAATGTTAATGATAATTTTTTCTAGCTTTGGTACTTCCATAACATTGCTAAAGTTAAATTTCTCTACAAGATTTTTAACGACTTCGTTATTGTACTTTTCTTTTAATCTGGAAGCCATATTTACCTCCTCCCGTCTTAATCTATTTTTGAACCAGTAGATTTCGCTATTCTAACTTTTTTGTTTCCTTCTACTTTGTATCCAACTTTAGTTGCTTTTTTGCTACTAGAGTCGTAATACGCTACATTAGAAACGTGAATAGGAGCTTCTACTCTTTGTATTCCACTTGGTAAGTTTGGTCCTCTCATCTTCATGTGTTTAGTTACCATGTTAAGATTTTCCACAATTACTCTGTTCTCTTTTGGAAGAGTTTTGAGAACCTTACCTGTTTTTCCTTTTTCTTTTCCTGCTATTACTATAACAGTATCACCGGTTTTTATTCGCATGTTCTCCTCCTATAGTACTTCTGGAGCCAAAGAAATAATTTTCATATAGTTTTTATTTCTTAGTTCTCTTGTAACAGGCCCAAAAATACGTGTTCCTACTGGACTTTTATCTTCTTTGATAATAACTGCTGCGTTATCGTCAAATTGTATGTGAGTACCGTCAGGTCTATTAATTCCTTTTTTTGTTCTTACTACTACCGCTTTAACTACTTCACCTTTTTTTACAACTCCACCTGGTATTGCATTTTTAACAGAACAAGTTACTACATCGCCGATGTTGGCATATCTTCTATTTGTTCCACCAAGTACTTTGATTACTAAAACTTCTCTAGCACCAGAGTTGTCAGCTACTTTCATGCGGCTTTCTACTTGTATCATATAGTTCCTCCAATCCGTGCGATAGGCTTATTCTGCCTT
>JAAYEN010000139.1 GCA_012728775.1 Tissierellia bacterium | reverse complement strand
GAGTATCGGCACTTTTGTACAAGATACAGCAGGGAAAACTATTGTAATCGCTCACGTAAGAGCACCAGAAAAAGTGGAAAGAGTAGTTGAAAATATTAAAAAGCTCTACAATTTTTCTGTAATTGAAATAGTTCAAGCAAGGGGACTTTCCTCAGGATATGCAGCAGATAAAGGAATAGTAATCGCATTTGAGCAGTAATAGAAAATATATAAAATTTTTTGAGGTAGAAGAGAAACGTAGTTATTACATTAAGCTATATATCTTTACTACCTCAAAAATTTTAGATGATTTATACAAAATCTTTAAATATTGATGTGTTTTTAAATATTAATTGTAAGTAATAATATAATTAATTTCAAAAAAGATAAATTTTGTGTTAGGGTTGTAGATATTTTTACAAATAATTATTTATTAATAGGACACAAGGAACCATATATAAGATGAAAAAAATAACTAAAATTATATTTACCATCCAATATAAACTATAAGATGTGGATTCTTCACCTTTATGTATGTATTTTAACAAATATTTTAAAAGTAAGGAAAAGCAAATTAAAGCAAAAGCTATTAAAACCACGCTAGCTTTGAGTAAAAATCCATATTGAGTAGCTTCTAAAAGAGCATTGTCTATAATAGAACTATTCCAAATATCCCCCTTCACTATGACATTGGAAAGAAAAGCCATAGGCATTATAGTGACCACAAAAATAAGCTTTAGGTTTGTTAAGGTTTTTCTAAAATTTTCCTTTTTGGAATAGACTTCCCTTATTATAACAAACCCCATCGTGCCAATTAAATATAAAAAAATCCAAACAGAAAGATAAGTATCATAATCTAATAACTTCCAAATAAGATACCCTATACTCAAACTGATTCCATAAATGAAAAATTCTATTCTATCAGGATATTTTCTACCAGTCCATAGACTTATTATTGAAACGAGAAAAACTAATCCAAATAATCCTAACAATTTATAAAAATAATTCACAAAATCTCCCCTCTACTGCCATAAAAACCCCACACTTTTAAACTAAAAACTCCTCTATATATATAACGTATGAAATCGCAAAAAGTGACATAAAATTTTAAAATTATTTTCAACCTATATATTAGATAACCACTTAGACAAAAAATAAACGAAATATGATAAGTTTTATATAAATTTAATAAAATATGGTATAAGTAAAAAAATAAAAAGCTGGTAAACTGTATAGTCTACCAGCTTGAATACTGTTTTAAAATTTACATCTTATCCCAAACTTTATTGATTTAAAAACTCAAGTGTAAAAGCAGCAGCGGATTCTATTCCTACTGGGATACATCTTTCATCTACAATTAAATTAGGATTGTGAAGAGTAGTTTTTCCTTCGTTAATTTCTGATTCCATTCCTAACCACATAAAGAATGTGGGAACTTTTTTACCAAAAGCCGAGAAGTCTTCTCCACCGGAAGATGGGAATTCTGGATTAATTACATTTTCAGCTCCTAATTGGTGAGTTAATGATTTCATAGCTATATCAAAAAGCTCAGAGTTATTTTCTGTAATAGAGTAACCTCTAACTAATTCCACATCTGCTGTGCAGCCTAGGGATTCAGCTTGGGATTCTACAATTCGCTTAATTCTTTCTGGCATTTCTTCAGCAAGGTTTTTATCGTAAACTCTTACAGTTCCCTCTAAAACTACCTTATCACAAATTACATTATATCTGTCGCCACCTTTGATAGTTCCAACAGTTACAACAAGAGGTGTAAAAGGACTTATATTTCTGGATACAATAGTCTGAAGTGCAGTAACTATATGTGACGCAGCTACAATTGCATCCACTCCTAAATCAGGTTGGGATGCGTGGGAAGCTTTTCCATTTACTGTAATGAAGAATCTGTCTGATTGTGCCATCATAGCACCGTTTCTAAAGGATACTTTTCCAACTGGCTCATTCCATACGTGCATTGCAAAAGCAGCATCTACTTTTGGGTCATCCAAAACTCCATCATCTATCATATATTGAGCTCCACCTTCTGGCGCCGCTTCTTCTGCTGGCTGGAATACAAATAAAACATTACCTGGAAATTCATCTCTTATTTCAGATAAAACTTTTGCAGTTCCTAAAAGTATAGAAGTATGAACATCGTGACCACAAGCATGCATAAGTCCTTCTTTTTGAGAAGCAAAAGGCAAGCCTGATTTTTCTGTCATTGGAAGACAGTCGATATCTGCTCTTAAAAGTAAAGTTTTTCCTTCCCCTTTTCCACCTTTCAAAACACCTACAACACCGTGACCGCCTACACCAGTTCTTATTTCATCTAAATTCAATTTTTCTAATTCTCTTACAATTCTCTTAGCCGTTTCTACTTCCTCATGGCCAATTTCTGGGTTCATATGAATTTCTCTTCTAAAATCTACGATTTCATCATAGATTTCATTGGCTTTATTTTTTATAAAATCTTTCATAAAAAGTATCCTCCTTAGATTTAGTCTGTACAATAATTATATATTATTTGAGAGTAAAATTGTTGTATTTTTAGTAAATAATTAATTAATTTATTTAAAATAAAAAAACCTCAGAAATCTCTTCTATATCGATTACAAATACTCATAGGTTGGAATATCATTCTTTTTCGAGCGTTTATGGCCCACCGGGCCCGAGGGTACTCGAAAAAGAATGATATGGAGACCTTTATAGATAATAAAAAAACCTCAGAAATCTCTGAGGCTTTTTTAAGGATTAGATAAATATTGGTGTACCTGGTCCAATAGGTAATCCAAAAGCGAACCAGATCATTGCGAATATAGACCATATTGCTAAGAAAATAAGTGAATATGGAATCATTAAAGATATCAATGTTCCGATACCAGCTTCTTCGTCATATTCTTGCATAAATGCTAATATAATTGGAAGATAGTTAAATAGCGGTGATATTACGTTGGTACATGAGTCACCAATTCTATAAAGT
>JAAYEN010000196.1 GCA_012728775.1 Tissierellia bacterium | reverse complement strand
TTTTATGAAAGTGTTTAATTATTTGAAACCCTATTGGAAAGAGATATCTATTGTTGTGATTACTCTTTTTATCAATGTTTTAGGGGTGCTTTTTATTCCGAGGATTACTGTAAATATAATAGATATAGGAGTTACTAATGGCGATATGCCCTACATCATCAGACAAGGGATATTGATGCTGATAGTAGCTTTTTTATCTAGTTTATTTATGGTGGTTTCCATAAGATATTCCACAAAAGTAGCCACTGGATTTGCTTCGGATTTGCGCGAAGTAATGTTTAAGAAAGTACAAAATATTAGTATAACTCAATTTGAAAAACTTGGAACTTCATCAATGATAGTTAGATCTACAGATGATATCTCCCAAATCCAAAATTTGACTAGAATGGGTTTAAGAATGATGCTAAGAGCTCCGTTAATGTTTATTGGCGGTATTATTATGGCTATTTCTACTAACCCAAAACTATCTATGGTGTTTTTGGTGTCTCTTCCCATAACATTTTTGTTAATTGGAATATTTGGAACGAAATTAATTCCCATTATGAACAAATTGAGAATAGGATTGGACAATATTAATAAAGTATTTAGGCAAAGATTGACAGGAATGAGAGTAATTAGAGCCTTTGATAGAGAAAACTATGAACAAATGGAGTTTTCTACTTACAATAAAGAATACGCTGATATTTATGAAGTTACTGGAAAATATCAATCCATATTTGCACCATCCTTAGGACTTATTATGAGACTAACTTTAGTTGCAATAATTTTTTATGGATCTCGATTAATATTAGCTAATCAAATGCAAGTGGGAGAAGTTTTAGGATTTATCCAATATGCCAATAATATTATGATGTCATTTTTAATGCTGTCTATGATTTTCTTACAAATACCTAGAGCCCAAGCATCCTTAAATAGAATAAATGAAGTATTGGACTTGGAAGAGGATATTGTAGATAGCGGAAGTATAGTCCTTGAAGATATTGAGTGTATAGAATTTAAAAATGTTTGTTTTAAATATCCAGACTCCCATAGTTATTCTCTAAAAGATGTTAGTTTTTATGCAAATAAAGGTGATGTTATAGGAATTATTGGAGCCACAGGTTCAGGTAAAACTACCATAGCCAATCTATTAGTGAGATTTTATGAAGTTGAAGAAGGACAAATTTTAATTAATAGGAGAGATATAAAAGAATACACTCTTCAATCATTAAGAAGTCAAATAGGATATACAGAACAAAAACCTGATTTAATTGCTGGAACAGTTCACACCAATGTAGTTATGGGTGGTAAAGAAGTTCACGAACTGGTAATAGAAGACGCCTTGGAAATTGCCCAAGCGAATTTCGTTTTTGAAAGAGAATCAGGACTAAAATCCAGTGTTGAGCAAAGGGGGAGAAATTTCTCGGGAGGACAAAAACAAAGAATTTCCATTGCAAGAGCGATTTTCAAAGACCCAAGTCTTTATTTAATAGACGATAGTTTTTCTGCCTTGGATTACAAAACTGAAAAGGAACTTCGAGCTGAACTATACGATAAGATAGAAGATAAAATTATGCTCGTAATTACCCAAAGGGCTACAGTAGCTGCAGACTCTAAATTTATTATTCTTTTAGATAATGGGGAAATGATAGGAAAGGGTACTCATGATGAGCTTAAATTAGAATCCCAAGAATATAAAGAAATCTTAGAGTCTCAAGATTTTGAAGAAGGTGCAAAGCTATGATGAGAGGTGGAGGAAACAGAGAAAGAGCCTTAAAGGGCGATATAAAAAAGATAAACAAAAATACATTTAAAACTTTAGGTAGACTTTTAGAATATTTGAAATCCTATAAATTGTTTTTATTTTTTGCTGTGATTTTCGCTATTTTGGGAACAGTTTTTGACATAATTGGCCCTTTAATCATGGGTAATACTACAAATTATGTAATTCAAAGTATAAGAAATCAAGGAAATATAGATTATGGCGAGTTTATGAGATTTATATATTTGCTTGTAGGAATATATGTTTTTTCAGCATTAGCAGAATTTGTAAGATTCAGAATGGGAATTAAAGTAAATGTAGAAGTTACTTATAAGCTTAGAGAGGATATTTCTAAAAAGCTTAAGAGACTTCCTAT
>JAAYEN010000128.1 GCA_012728775.1 Tissierellia bacterium | reverse complement strand
TCCAGAACCAATTCTTACGATATTCGCTCCTTCTTCAATGGCTATTTCGTAATCACCTGTCATTCCCATAGACAGATAATCCATAGAAACTTCATTGTAATTTTGATTTTTTATTTTATCAAAGGCATTTTTAAGCTTTGAGAAAATTTGCCTAAGCTCTTTTTCCTCTGCCTCATATGGTGCCATTGTCATCAAACCTCTAATTTTAACGTTACTAAGTTCTAAAATATTATACACGAATTCATCTAATTCTTCAAGGTAAACTCCTGATTTAGTTTCTTCTTTAGAAACATTTACTTGAATAAGAATGTCTTGAATTATGCTTGCACCGAGACTACGTTTTTGAATTTCTTCAGCAAGTCTATTGGAATCCACGGAATGAATTAAGTAAGCTTTGCCAATAATATCCTTGACTTTATTTCTCTGGAGACCACCAATGAAATGATATTTTAAACTATCTCCATAATGATCAATTCTTTTTAGTAGATCTTGAACTTTATTTTCTCCAATGTGTCT
Organism: Tissierellia bacterium; assembly: GCA_012728775.1. The sequence goes on along the minus strand of JAAYEN010000128.1, from coordinate 37,072 downwards.
TATGCCCCATTCTATGGACTCATCTATAAGAGCATAGTCTATAGTTTTCGTCACTGCTAATAAGTGCACATCATCAACTCTACCACTTCTAGCTTTGGCATTTTCAATTCTTTCAATAATTTCATTAATGTTTTCTTTTACGCTCATTTTATTTTAGTATTTGTCCTTCCTCAATATTTGCTGGTTCATCTATAAGTTCATCAAAGACAGTAATTGTTCTAACATTTTCTCCATTCATATTCTCTATATAGCCTTTATTGTCTCCAGTTTCCACTATCGTATCCAAATCATTTTGGCTAACTATCTTAATAGGTCTAAATTTTACTAATCCATTTAATTCTCTAATATAGACTCCCGGTTGATTATTAATTTCTACAATAGATTTTGTATTAATGACATAAGAACTAATTTTATTTTTTATAATACTCGTATCTAATATTCTATCATAACCCAACTCAGAAAGTTTGTCTTTTAAAGAAATTATTATTACACCTGTATTTTGTGTTTGGTTTATTTGATGGACTGTTCCTTTTAATGTAGATCTAGAGTTAATAAGCAACTCAATAGAACTGCCAGGCTCTAAATTTTCAATACTACTCATTTCATCTACAGGGACAGCCATGAAATATGAAAAATTATCTATCAACTTGTATAATGGATCTCCAGTTTTTACAGTGTTTTGTTGACCAATTTGTGTTGCTGAAGGGTGCTTTCTAATAAATTCATAATCTATCTGAGGTATATTTTCCTCTGTGTAGATTTCTTCTAGATTATCTACTTTATATGATACAATACCTGCTATTTCAGATTTATATACTATGTTATTTGTACTTATTTCTCGACTCAATTCATCCCTTCTGTCCTCAAGTTCTTGGTTAGAAAGATTTATTAATGTACTTATTTCTGAAATATCTACATTTTTTTTAGTATTTAATTCTAATGTTTCAATTGCTATTAAAGCATTGGGCAAGTCATCTTCAACTAAAGCATCTTGTATAGAATAAATTAAATTAATTTCTTTATCAGAAATTTCATATGCAGTTGTAGAAGGATTTAAGTTTTGATTTTTGTATTCGATTGCAGATTGAACTTTCAATAGTTCGTCCTTCAAATCACTTACATCCCCCATTAAATTTAGGTTTGCAATTACGTAATCCTTTGGAACCCTTTCGCCATCTCTTACGTTGTAATCAACAACTCCATCTCCTTGGGAAGTATAAGTTTTTTCTTTTAGAATCAGGTAACCCTTTGTGTCTATTTTATCTAAATATTCAGTTTTAATAGGATTTGACGTTTTAAGTTTAATTGCCTTACTATTTTGCACGAAAAATGAAAAAGCAATTATAATTAAACCTACTAATATAAGAAGTCGAAATCTCTTTTTCTTTGAGTTTTTTCTTCTATTTCTGCTCACAAAATCATCCTCTTAAACTTCTTTCCATTTCGTGTTTTTTTGATCTCACCATCAAAGAATAAGCTGAATCTTTTACATCTGCTCCTTCGTATAATACTTCGTAAAGAGCATTTGTAATTGGCATATCCACATCATATCTTTCACTTAACTTTTTGGCAGCAGAAGTGGTTTTTATACCTTCAACCACCATACCTACTTCTTCAATGGCCTCCTCAACAGATTTTCCTTCACCAATAAGTTGTCCACATTTTCTATTTCTAGAATGGGGTGACGTACAAGTTACAATTAAGTCACCAACACCTGCAAGTCCTAAAAATGTAGAGGGCAAAGCACCCATAGTAGTTCCTAATCTAGTAATTTCTGCAACTCCCCTTGTCATCAAGGCAGCCATGGTGTTATCTCCATATCCCAATCCTACTAAGATTCCATTTGCCAATGCTATTACGTTTTTTAAAGCACCAGCTAATTCAACTCCCAATAAATCGTCATTTGTATATACTCTAAAAGTATCTGACATAAATAAATTCTGTACTTTTAAAGCAGCATCCAAATCCTTAGAAGCTGCTACAATAGTCGATGGATAGTCCAAAGCTACTTCTTCTGCATGGGTAGGCCCTGAAAGAGCAACGAAACTATTGTTTGGAAGTAATTCATTGGATATTTCAGAAACCCTCATTAGAGTATCCATTTCTATACCCTTTGCCACGTTTATTAAGATTACATCCTCGTCTATTTTGCCCTTAAGACTACTTAACATTTCTCTAACTGAATTTGTAGGAACAGCTAGTACAATAAAATTAGCCCCGTCAATAGAATCATCTAAGTCACTGGAGTATGATAAGTTTTCTGGCAAGGTTATTCCAGGAAGATATCTTGAATTAATTTGGGTTTTTGCTAATTTACATTTCTGTTCTTCATTTCTAATGTATAATACCGTATCAATATTTTTTAAAGCAAGTTCTCGAGCCAAAGCTGTTCCCCAACTTCCGCCCCCAAGTACTGCTGTTTTAGTCATTTATATCACTTCTTTCCAATTTTATTTTCAGTTCCATTTAGAATTCTTTTTATATTTTCTCTATGTCTGTAAATATTTAAAACTCCAACGAACAAGAACATTAAAACGTAATTATCCACCCCATGTGTTATCAAAAGGTAAATAGAAAGACCTACTAAAAGTATAAATCCCGTTACTGCAGCGGCTGATACCATTTTAGTAAAAGCCAATATAACCAATCCAATTCCTCCACAAAAAAATAATACTTTTGGTGCGACCACTGCTGCTACTCCTATAGTCGTAGCTACACCTTTTCCGCCCTTAAAATTTAAATAGAAAGGATAGTTATGTCCTAGAATACTCATAAGTCCTGTTAATGGACTAAAACTTGCGCCGAAAAATTTATATCCTAAATATGCACCTGCAGAACCTTTCAATACGTCTAATATTAATGTTATAAGTGCTACTAAAGGCCCCATAGTTCTAAGGGCATTAGTAGTTCCAGGATTTCCACTTCCTTTTGTCCTAATATCAAAGCCGTAAATATATCTAGCTATTAAAAAAGAAGGAGAGATACTTCCAATCAAATATGAGATTATTAGCAATAATATTTTGACGATTAAATCATTATTCATCCTTTTCGTTTCTCTCCCTAGTAATCATTTTTATAGGTGTACCCTCAAAACCAAAATGACCTCTAAGTTCATTTTCTAAATATCTAATATAAGAAAAATGAATTAATTCTTTATCATTAACAAAAACTAAAAATGTAGGTGGTCTAACCGATACTTGAGAAGCGTAGTATATTTTTCCTTGTCTACCCTTATCTGCTCTTGGTTGATTCATCAAAATTGCTTTATTAATTATATCGTTTAACACACCCGTTTGAATCCTCAGGTTATAATTTTCATTTACACCATCTATTAAGTTCAATAAATTATCCAGTCTCTGTCCAGTTTCTGCGGAAATAAATATCACTGGAGCATATGCACAAAATCCCAACTCTTCCCTTATTTCTATTTCAAATTTCCTAGCTGTGTTTGTATCTTTTTCAATTAAGTCCCACTTATTTACAGCAATAATCAAAGCTTTACCCGCATCATGAGCATATCCAATAATTTTTGAATCTTGTTCAGAAATTCCTTCAACAGCATCGATTACACCAACACAAACATCAGATCTATCTATGCTAGCCAATGTTCTAACTACTGAATATCTTTCCACATCTTCATAAATCTTCTTTTTCTTTCTCAAACCAGCAGTATCAATAAATAAATATTTTGATCCATTTCTATCTAGTTTTGAGTCTATTGAGTCCCTTGTGGTTCCAGGAATATTAGTAACAATAGATCTCTCTTCACCTATTAGTCTATTTACTATGGAAGATTTTCCCACATTAGGTTTTCCTATAAAGGCTACTTTTATTCTTTCGTCTTCTTCTTCAGATTCTTCAACATTATCTAAATCTTCAATTACTTTATCTAATAAATCCCCTAGCCCAATATTATTCTCGGCAGAAATCATAAAAGGTTCTCCAAAACCTAGTTCATAATAATCATACTGGGTTTCCATAACTCCTTTAGTATCAGACTTATTTACAGCTAGAATAACATCTTTTTTTGCTCTAAAAAGCATTCTTGCAATTTCACTATCTGTAGAAGTAATACCACTAACCCCGTCAATTAAAAAAATTACCACATCTGCATGGTCAACTGCAATATCAACTTGAGCTCTAATGCCTTTCATAAATTCATCTTCTTCTCTAGGATCTACTCCTCCCGTGTCTATCATTGTGAATTCTCTGCCTAGCCATTTTGCATCTGCATAAATTCTATCCCTTGTCACTCCAGGAGTGTCTTCTGTTATCGCAATTCTCTTTTGCACTATTTTATTAAATAAAGTCGACTTCCCAACATTAGGTCTACCAACTATACATACCGTTTTACTCATTTAACCTCCTCAAAGAGAACTCTAATAAAATCTTCACCGTTTACTTTAGCTACATAAACATTTTTCTCTAGTTCTCTCTCTAAATCTGAAATTTTAACATCATCTAAGAAGTAATCCGTATCTTGTCTTAACATACACTCTGGAATTACTATATTTTTTATCTCTGTATTTTTTATTTGTTTAATTATATCACTACCTGTTACTAATCCAGCAACTGTTATGGTATGTCCAAAAAAATCATTTTTTATTGGAATTACTTCCATAATCATATTTGGAAGTTTTGACTTCACTTTATCCCTAATAGATATCAAAAAAGATTCCGCAAGAGTTCCAGTAACTAAAATTACCTTGCCACTTTTGTTGTTTATTTCTATATCATTCAAACAAAAATTAATTTCCTCATCAAAATTTCTTATTAATCCAACTCCGTTTTCTATTTGGGGGTAGTCTTCATATTCTTCGTCGCCGGGTATTTCTATGCCTGCTAGTACATAAAATTCATCACCTAGAAATACAAATCTACTTCCTCTTTCTTTTAGGAATTTTTCTTGATAACTGTGAATTTGATTTATTATTTCTATACTTTTTTCCCGGTCATAAGGTACTAATTCAGGTAAATTCTCTCGATACTTAGTTATTCCAACAGGAACTATAGCTACAGAATGAACACTATTTTTTAGAGAATACAGATCCATTATAGTCCTTTTAAGTTCTTCTCCATCATTTATTCCAGGTACTGAAACTATTTGACAATTGATTTCTAAATGAGCATCATCAAATCTTTTTAATATTTCAAATACTTTTTCAGCTTTTTGATTTCTCAACATTTGTTTTCTAAGCTGAGGGTTAGTAGTATGAACTGAAACATTAATTGGAGAAATTTTATATTTAATTATTCTTTCTATTTCTTCTTCAGACATATTAGTCAAAGTAATAAAATTTCCCTGCAAAAAACTCAATCTACTATCATCATCTTTAAAATACAATGTCTTTCTCATATTAGGAGGAAGTTGATTAATAAAACAAAATACACAATTATTGCTACAACATTTTGCTTCATCAATAAGAGGATTAGTAAACTCAATCCCCAAATCTTCATCATAATCCTTTTCAATTTCAAATGAAATCAATTCACCTGAAGTTTTTTTGATATTCATTTCAATAAATTCATCAGAAATAAGATATTTATAATCTATTATATCAATTGGAGTAGAGTTATTTATGGATAATATTTCATCACCAATTTCTAATTCTAACTCCTCTGCAATCGAGCCAGGCACAATGTTTTCAATTATATTTTTATCTGTAGTTATTTTTATTTCCATATTAAGATTATAACAGAAAATATACTTGTTATCACCTTTTGCGTTGAAAGAATTTTGAAATTAATATTTAATTCAAATTGATTAACCTTTAAATCAATGATATTATATTTTTAGTTGAGGTATTATATGGAAAAGGTTTTAAAAAATGAGAAAGATGTTCTTCAACTTCTTAATATTGCAATAGAAACAGGTAGAATACTAATAGAAAATGGAGCCGAAGTTTATCGAGTAGAGGATACATTAGAGAGAATATGTAACTCTTGGTATGGACTAGATGCAATAGAAGTATTTGCTATGACTACCTCAGTTTTTGTGACCGTAAAATTTCAAGGATATCCTTATACAGAAATAGTAAGAGAGAAGAATCCCTCTATTAGACTTAATAAAATCGAGTTAATAAATCAATTTTCTAGAGAATTCTGTTCCACAAATATGTCTTTAAAAGAAGCAGAAAAGGAAATTCGTAAAATAAATGAAACGATACCTACTTCACTGTTTATTAGATCTCTTGGAGCAGGTGTTACTAGCGCCTTTTTTAGTATTATGTTTGGTGGAAACTATTTAGATTTCTTATCCTCATTGCTTATAGGACTTTTAGTATATTGGATATTAAATCTTCCTAGAAATTTTTTTATACCTATATTTATAGTGGATTTATTATCAGGCTTGTTGTCTTCTGCCTTGGCCACAATTTTTATAAGTATGGGATTTGGTGCCAATTTGGATATGATTATTATCGGTACCCTTATGCCATATGTTCCTGGAGTTGCTATAACAAATGCAATTAGAGATATATTAGCTGGAGATTACGTCAGCGGAGTTATGACTACAGCAAAGGCAATATTCACAGCTATTGCCATAGCTTTAGGTGTAGGTATAGTACTTGCAATTTATTTCGGAGGTTATGGATGGATCATTTAATTCAATTTATTTACGGATTTTTTGCATCAGTAGCCTTTGCAGTTATATTTTACACTCCAAAAAGAGCCTTGTTTTATAGCGGAGTAATCGGTGGGATTGGGTGGATAGTATATAGATATCTATTGGGTACTATAAATCAAGTACTCGCAGCAGCTTTAATTGCAGCTATATTAATAGGTACACTTAGCGCAGTATTTGCTATAATAATTAAAATTCCAACTTTAATATTGTATATCCCTTCTTTGATTCCACTAGTTCCTGGAGGAGGAATGTATTACACTATGTACTACTTAATACAACAAGATATGGATTTATTTGGTGCAAAAGCACTGGAGACATCGCTTATTGCAATAGCTTTGGCGACTGGAATTTTTTTATCAACTTCAATAATTAATATGTTAGCACAAATTTTTCACATAAAAAAAGGGCGATAAAACAAAACTGAACCTTCAAATCTTTGTACAGATTCAAAAGTTCAGTTAATAATATCGCCTTTTTTATTTTAAATAAATTTTGCTTTTTCTAAAATTTGTTTCGCTTTTTCTAAATTCTCATTACTAATCATTACAATAGGTCCTGTACATCCCATTGCGCTTTCAGCATAAATTTCATTTTTCCTAAGATGCAAAACAGCATCATCTATTTCTAGAATATCAATTCCTCCAATGGATTCCGTTACAATTTCTGCTTCAGGTATTTTAATATCTTCAATATTATCTTTCTTTTTTTCATCTACTGAATTTATAATCTCATCTAAACCAGCTTCTTTAGCCATTTTATATAAACTCTTAGAAATTCCTACTATATCTCCACTAACCGACTCATAAGCAAATTTTATAGCATTTTTTATTAATGGCGTTCCTGATGCTCTAGAAATAATAAAAATTGCTTTATCGTATTCATGGCCTACGCTTGGCCCATACCCATATCCTGTGGTTTCGTAAAATCCTCCTGATTGGAAAGTAGAAAACATTTTAATTACAATATTTCCAGTTAAGGAATCACAAACCATAATATCAGGAGTTCCTGCTACTAAGTCATTCCCTCTCATAATAAAACTTCCATCAGATCTCTTTGAAGGAATAAAGTTAATGTCAAATCCATTACTAGATAATTCACTCAACTTCTTCTCGACAATTCTTGCTCCTTCAATATTTAATATTCCCACAGTTGGATTCTCAATTCCGTTAGCTTTTGCAACGATAATTCCATTTATTGTGTTCAATATCATTGCCTTAATGCTATTACCGTCTGCACTTCCAGTAGTGGTTGCAATATACATTTCTTTTCCCATTGCAGGTGTTACAACTTTACCTACTGTTGAAACTCCAATAGGAAATGGATAATGCATGGTAACTGCAGCATCTATTTTCTTTTCATCAAATAGTTCTTTTAACACTTTGGCTACTTCATCGTCACCACATGCTTTATAAGATTCAAAACCTTCCAAGGGTTCACCAACAACTATAATATTAAATAGTTGAGATTTAGATTGCATAATAGCATTATTAATATTATCTATTCCTAATTCAGACCCAAAGTTCGTAACTGCAATAGTTATATTACTTTTAAATACACCCTCTTCAATTGAATCAGCTAAACTTAAAATGGAATCTGCTATTTTATTTTTGTTCATAGCCTACTCCTCTTCGTCTAAAATTCCTTGGGCAACTTTCTTCATAACTTCTGCAATTACTCTTCTAACTTGATCGTCCTCATTTACTGATTTTGATTCTACCTTGCCAGTATTTCGTTCAACGACCATAGAGACCCCGTCGAATAAATTTGTCATTCTACCTAGAAATAAACTACCCTTTCCAACTAACATTACTCTATTTAAATTTCCAACAGTTAAATCTTCTATCATATGACCGCAATAAGGTGCAGCTGATGGTATGTGTCCTTGAGTAGGAGCCCATCCTGGCAACCCTTTTTCTACCACAAATTCTTTTAAATCTTTTCTTTCAATTTCACCTTGGGTTACTGCCAATGCGGCAATCATTTTATAGTTAGATTCAGGAACATTACCTGCCCCAGCAGGTTTTGTAATGTCTGGATTTTGTAACTCTGGCGCAAATTTATCCACATCTGATATCTTAAGTCCATTTTTATTCAATGGCTCAGACACTAATGATGAGATAACAGCTTGTGGACTTGAGCCAGTTTTTACGGTATGACGTCCTATTATATCAGTTCTAAGAACTGGACTAATTCCATCATTTTTAGAAATTATTACCCCAAAACCTGCTATAGCATCTTCAAGTATAGGCAGACCTTTTTTAATGTGATCCCTTGCATTCATTCCTAATTTCGCAGTAGATCCTCCTGCAACCACAAGGACATTCTCATATATACCTGCTTGGACAAGAGCACTTGCTTGCATAATTGCATGCATGGGAGCTGCACAAAAACTTCTTACATCACTTCCCGTAGCATTTTCCACTCCTGCTACTTCAGCAATAGCTTTTGCAAAGTTGCCTCCACCTCTTTGGTTTATATCACCACATGCTTCTTCTGAACATTCTATTACATATTGAATATCATCTTTTGAAACATCTGAGTGCTTTATAGTTTCTATAGCTGCTAAAACTCCACTAGCTTTTGAAACAATATTTTCAAATACAGTATGGGCATTTAGATTTACATCTGTATCGTGAGCTTGACGCACATATCCCATAAGTTTGCCTTCTATGTAAATTCCCATTGCTTTATCATTTTTAATTAAATCCTCTGCTTTAGAAATGTCGCTGGATATTAATTTGGAAAATCTGGATTCTAATTCTGGAAACTTACCTTCAACTTTTTCTTTAAATTCATTTACATAATCTTCAGAAAGCATGACCAAATCAAATTCATCACAATATTTCATTACAGCAATAAATTCTGATTCAGATATTATCCTTCCGTACTTACCTTCAATTTTGTCACTTTTATAATCAATTTCACAATATGGAAGTTTGTATCCTTCCAAAATTTCAGGTTTTTCATTTCCAATATATATTTGATTCGGCAAATAATTAATAAAGTCTTCAAAGGATCTCAAGTAATCTCTGCCAGTTTTTAATAAGTCTGAGTCAGGGTTTAAAATTCTTTCCGTGGTAAATGTACTCCCGGCATTTATTACCATGTCGGGAGCATTTACCAAAACAAACCCTGCAGATTTCATAACAGGAAAATTCATTTTCCCTCCTTTAATCTTCAAAAATAGTCTGTTCTGTAACTTCAGTTGACAAAGCATCTAATGCCTTTTCAACTAAATTATATCTTAATCTAAATTCTTCTTCTCTAGTTAAACTAGGATTTCCAAGTGGATAAGGAATAGCTACTGCAGGTACAATACGATTTGCTCCAACAGTCATTGATATTGGAGTAATAGTACATACGTGAACTACAGGTATTCCATGAGATTCTATCTCTTTTACTATCGTTGCACCGCAACGTGTACAGGTACCTCAGGTGGAAGTTAGAATAACTGCATCCACTTTGTCAGATATTAAATATTCTGCAATTTCTTTACCGAATTGTTTGGCACTTAATATTGCAGTACCATTTCCAACTGTTGAGTACCAATATTCGTGTAATGATCCAATTTTCCCTTCTTCGACGAATTTTTTAACTGCATCAATAGGCAAAACTCTATCCGAATCCTCATTTGCATATACGGGGTCAAAACCTCCATGAGCAGTTTCTGAATTCTCAGGATTTAAATCTACTATATCCTTTAAATTATATCTGCCGTATTTTGAAGCTGATGAAGATTCTATCTTATCTGGATTTCCCTTAGGAACTATGCCCCCACTCGTTACTAATGCAATCTTAGCTTTACTCATGTCTTTGATTGCTGGTTGTGGTTCTACTCTATCGAATTTAGGCATAGGATACTCTGTCTCAAATTCTTCACCTTGTATCTTTTTCAAAAGCATATTAACAGCTCTTCTTGATCCAGAATCTTCAGTGAAATAATTGATTCTTCTTCCTTGTGGAATGTAACCTTCTTCAGATGGACTTCCAATCTCTAAGCCTTTAGCAAGTTTTTCTGCTAATGGAACCATAAGTTTAATCGCTTTTCTCATTCCAGCAGCGCTATCTTTCGTCTCTACCATATATATTTCTTTTCCATACATATCAACGCCTGGATTTTCGATATACATACCTGTTAGCACTGGAATGTCTAATTCTTCTTTAACTGTTTTTGCAATAGCACCACATGCGACACCGTATCTACCTGCATTAAATGCTGGTCCAGCGAAGAAGAAATCCGGATTATAATTTTTAATCATATTTATAATTTCTGTCTTAGCTTGTTCAGTATTTTCATTAAAATACGTATCACCGCAAACTACTGTTGCAACTATTTCAAATTCTTCACTAAATTTGGAATCGAATTGAGCAGACAAAGGTGGTAGCTCTTCAACTACAAAAGGTTCTATATCCGCTTTTTCTTCTCCACCAATTCCAGCAAAAAACTGATTCACATAATGAACAACTTTAAATTTTGTCATTTAGTACCTCTCGGTTTTACAAATATTTGCAATATTCTTCTCTGATATCTGTCATTTCTTCTACAATTTCATCCACGTCTAGAACCATTTCCATCATTCCCACTTGTTCGTCATAAACATCTGGGTCAAAAATTTCTTTCATTTCATCTTCTACAACGTGATAACATAATAGTCCTAACTCCACTCCAGCTAGTGGGCCTGCGAAAGTAGGATCTCCTGCCATAACTGTTTCTGCTGCAAGACCTGCAGCCTCGGCTTCTGCTCCACCTAAAAGTACAACTAGATTTTCTGCTCCGTGTTCATTCGCGAAGTCTTTTATTCTTTGTTGATTTTCTAGGTCCATAGCGCCGGCGCTAGTTCAGACAAAACATTCTGTAGCTGAAAAAATAACATCTGTGTTGTCTACAGTTTCAACACATGCTTGAATAGCTGGTCCAGGAACACCATCACGGTCTCCTATGATCACTATTTTCTTGTTTTCTAAAATATTCATACTATCTCCTTAATATGATTTCGCCGACATGCGTGTAAATCCAGTTTCGTTTGTTGCTCCTGTAATAGCTTGAAGTTCAACTTCAATACTACCATCTTCACGAAGTGAATTTTCATTTCCGCCAGCAATTATATTTACATACTCTATATCCCCTATAATTTTATCTAATTTAGGCAATATTATTACTTCATTGGCATTTCCAGCAGTTACGCAAGCATCAGCAGAGGCATCAGCGTCAGCTAAAGATTGGCTCATTCCGTCTTGTCCTGCGTACTCGTCTGTAATTATTACAGTTTTAATTCCTTTAGCTTCAATTTTCTTACAGTTCATTATTAAATCCGTATCAGGATTTCCGAATCCCTCTTGAGAAATTATTACAGCATCAGCACCAATAAATTCGACTAATTTTGCTGTAAAGTCAGATGATCTTTGCTTATCCATTAAAAATACATTTTCATTTGTTACTATTACGCCTAAAAAGTTCATAGTTTTACCATGTTCTTCATATAAAGAACTAATAACCTGATTATTTAAATGAACATAAGTTGGGTTTTTGTCACATGCAGACACACAATTACCTGATACAATTGCTCCATCCATTATTTCTGTTGGATAAAGAAAAGTTGGAATTATTTTCTTTGCATCTACTCCATATACATATGTATCATGCAATAATCCTTGGGTTTGGAGCATATATACATATAGAACTTTAGGAAGATTCGGAAATTCATTTACTTGTTCTAAAAGTGGTTTAGTTTCAAATGCATTTACCACTTCTGGTTCTATATCCTTTGCCAGACTTCCAATATAGCTAGTTACTTTCAAGCCTATCATTCTCACCGCTTGCTCATGTTGATGTTGCTTAACACCTTCTTTTGGGTTTGTAATTACAACTAAACCTAAAAGATTAGAAAAGGGAGTGTATTTAGCTCCTTCACCAGTCATGTCAATAATTCCTTCTTGGAATCCGACGATTTTCCCCGTAGTAATAACTGCCATATCCTTTAAACAAACTGTCTTACCTGTTCCTACTGTATTAACTTTTCCAAGTATACCAGGGAAGAACTCTCCACCTTCGACTTTATATCTTGGTTCTAGTACATCTTTTACCGGAGTAATTCTTACACTTTCTCCTGGACGAACAATATCAAAATCGATGTCTTCAAGATACTCGTCATCTTCAAATCCTGATTCCTTTACTAAGTCCGATTTATTAAGATATAATATCCCATTTTCGATTCTAGAATTCTCTTCAAAGACTATATCCTTAATATAAATCTCACCTAATTCAAGACGCATACTTCCTCCTCAACTAATATATTTTTGAATCATAGCTTCTATATTTTCTATAGTCGCCTCATCTGCATTAATGATGTCTACTTTTTCACCATCTTTAAACATCAACATTGTAGGCAATCCTAAAACTCCTACTTTTATAGCAGATCTTCTAGCTTTAGTAATATCTAATGAGCAAAATTTAATTTTATCTCCATATTTTTCAGCTAGTTCGTGAACTCCCGGCATTAATGCCTTACAAGGTTCACATGCTTCAGACCAAAAATCCACAAAAACATAACCTTCTGCATCAAAAATTTCATTATCAAAATTCGTTTTATCTAATTCAAGCACTATATATACCTCCTAACCCTTAATATTTTTCATCTCTTTTTCTATATAGACAGCTGCAATTGCACCATCGCTTGCTGCTGTTACTACCTGTCTTAAAGGAGTATTCCTAATATCTCCGACTGCATATACCATGGGTATATCAGTTTGCATTAGCTCGTTTGTTATTATATAGCCGTCTTCATCTAGTTTAATCTTTCCTTCAAATATTTTTGAAGTAGGATCGTTTCCTACAAAAATAAAAACTCCCATTAGTCCATCATCTTCATCAGCAAAGTATTCATACTCTTCTTTGGTAACATTATCTATTAATACAAGTGATTGCACTAACCCTTCTCCCTTAATTTCTTTTATGGAAGTGCTGTATTTAAACTCCAAATTGTCTATTTTTTCTGCTTCTTCTTTAACTATAGCATCGCATCTTAATACATCTCTTCTTACCAAAATTGTGACTTTTCTTGCAAATTTGGATAGATAAATTGCTTCTTCTATAGCTGAATTTCCACCACCTACTACAAATACTTCAAAGTCAGTAAAGAAGTCCGCATCACAAGTCGCACAATAAGATACGCCTTTGCTAGTGAATTCAGATTCTCCAGGTACATTTAATTTTCTCGGACTTGCTCCAGTTGCAATAATTACTCCCTTAGTTTCAAGAATATCTCCATTTGACAAAAATATCTTTTTGGGATGTTCTGAAAAATCTACATCCTTAACTGAAACATTTTTTATTTCACATCCAAACCTCTCAGCTTGTTTTTTCATTCTCTCGGTCAAAGATTTTCCACTTTCTTCACCCTCTAGTAAGCTTCCTGGATAATTGTCAATGGTGTCTGTAATTCCTATTTGTCCACCAATGGCAGTTCCTTCTAAAATAATTGTTTTTAATCTAGCCCTACCAGCATATAAGCCAGCAGATAAACCTCCTGGTCCTGCTCCTATAATAACTAAATCGTACATACATTCCTCCTATAATATTTGATCTAAAGTTTCTTTTATTAAGGTATAATCGATAAATTCTAAATCCTCTTTTATAGAGTCTGGAAAAATTCTATGTTTTTCTAATTTTATAATTCGCTCTACCTTTTGTATAGAATCTTCAATTAAATAAACGGATTCCATATCTAGATAATTTACTTTTTCTACAACAATACTCCTATAAAGGGTAGTAGTTGGAGTAATATTTCCATATAATGGATGGGTCAGTATTTTATAATTTTTATGTATTAGATTTCTTACACGGTAAAGTACATCTAAAAATCCATCTTCATTAAAATCTATTAAAAAATTATGATATCCTATAAACTTTGGATTATTAGTCACAATTTGTAATTTCTTCAAACTTTATCCTCCTAATAAAAAAGACAACAAGGAAAGACATCGCCTTCCCCCTGTTGTCAAGTAACTCCAGAGTTTCATCAATTGTAAATCTTTTCACCTGAGAATTTCATATAGAATCGGCTACCTATACTTGTCCCTTCGGTTTTCTTTTAAAAAAGAAATCTCATTACAACATCACATGAATTAATTATATTATTCACTATTAATATAATACAATTTTATCAGTGATAAATCAAGTTATTTTATTGAATAGCTATATTTTTAATAAATTGAACTTGTTGATTTATACTTCATTTGAAGGAATTCATTAGTTTTATTTTATATGTTATAATTATAAAAGAGACTATTTTAAAAGGTGGAAGATATGAACAATAAATATAGAAAAATTCCTCAGATAAATGACATAATAATTTATTTTGATAAAAAAAACTATGACTTTCCTAGAGAATACATAAAGGATATTTCCAATTCAATAATTTCTGAGTTTAGAAATAAATTAAAGTTGAATCCTGATATAGTTTTTGAAACTGAAGATATATTCTTAGAAATTGAAAATGCTCTTAAAACAAAAAATATATATTCAATAGAGCAAACCATAAACGCAACAGGAATAATTCTACATACTAATCTAGGGAGAGCTCCTATTTCTAAAAGAGCAGTACAAAGATTAATAGATGTAGCATCAAGTTATTCCAATTTAGAATATAATTTAGAAACTGGAAAACGTGGAAGTCGATATGATCATGTAATAAATCTAGTAAAAAAAATAACTGGAGCTGAGGATGCTATAATTGTAAATAACAATGCAGCAGCTGTATTTTTAATGTTGAACACCCTTTCAAAAGGAAAAGAAACTATAATAAGCCGAGGAGAATTAGTTGAGATAGGAGATTCATTTAGAATTTCAGAAATCATGGAAAACTCCGGCGCTATATTAGTAGAAGTAGGAGCCACAAACAGGACACATCTTTATGATTATGAAAATGAAATTAACGACGAGACGAAAGTACTAATGAAAGTTCATAAATCCAATTACAAAATTATAGGTTTTAATGAAGAAGTCTCTGCTCCTGAATTGTCTAAATTAATTTCAGGAAAAGATATTCACATAATCGAAGATTTAGGAAGTGGTAGTTTGATAGACTTGAGTCAATATGGCTTAAGTCACGAAAGAACTGTTAAGGATTGCATACAAGATGGAATAGATTTAGTAAGTTTTTCTTGTGATAAGCTTTTAGGTGGACCACAAGGCGGAATAATTTGTGGAAAAAAAGAGCTAATTCAAAAAATTAAAAAAAATCAACTTTTACGTGCATTTAGAGTTTGCAAACTAACACTTAGTGCCTTAGAAGCTACTCTAATTGAATATTTAGATCCAAAAAAAGCTGTAGAAGAAATTCCAACTTTAAATATGATATCCCAAAGTCTAGAAAATATTGAAGAAAAAGCTTTAATGTTTTCAAAAAAAATAGAAAAAAGTGTTAATAATTTAAATTTTGAAATTGTAGATTCTAATTCATTAGTTGGTGGCGGCGCTTACCCAGCTGAAGTTTTAAAGTCAAAGGCAATTGCGCTTGAACCAAAAACAAATGCAGATGAGTTAGAAGAATTTTTACGTTTATCTAAATATCATATAATATCCAGCATTGAAAATGAAAAAGTTTTACTTGATTTTAGAACTATATTTGAAAATGAATACGAAAAAATAATAGAAATATTAAAGGAATACTACGAGAGTTAATATGAGATATATAATTTTAGGCACCGCTGGTCATATCGACCACGGTAAAACTTCACTAATTAGAGCGTTAACAGGAAGAGAAACTGATAATTTAGATGAGGAAAAAAGAAGAGGAATCTCCATAAATTTAGGCTTCACTTATTTTGATTTACCTTCTGGAAATCGCGTTGGGATAATAGATGCTCCTGGTCACGAAAGGTTTATAAAAAATATGATGAGTGGCGCTGTCGGCATTGATATTGTTTTGATGATAATCGCTGCTGACGATGGAGTTATGCCTCAAACTATGGAACACGCTGAAATTCTTACTTACATGGGAGTCGAGGAATCTATAATAGTAATTACAAAATGCGATCTTGTTGAAGAAGAATTTTTGGATTTGGTAGAAGATGATATTAAGTCTTCCCTTCAAAATACAATACTAGAAAATTCTCCTATTGTTAAAGTAGATTCAATAAGCAAAAGAGGCCTTGACGAATTGATTAAACTAATTGACGATAAAACAAAAAAATTGAGTTCTATAGAAGTAGAACTGATGCCTACAAGATTAAACGTAGATAGATCCTTTTCTCTTGCTGGAATTGGTACAGTTGTCACTGGTACGCTAATCGAAGGAGAAGTCGAAGTCGGAAAAAATTATCAGCTCTATCCATCTTTAAAAGACATCAGAATAAGAAGTATAGAAGTTCATGAGACTTCAGTAAATAAAGCTACGAAGGGTCAAAGAACAGCTCTCAATATTTCTAACTTAGATAAAAATGAAATTGGCAGAGGAAATATTATTGCAAAACATAATTCACTCATTGAGTCCCAAATAATAGATGCAAAAATATCACTTTCAAATTACACTGACATTGTTTTAGAGCATTGGAATAGAGTTCGAGTTTTCCATGGAACTACAGAAGTTTTAGCGCGAATTGTTCCATTAGATACTAAAATAATAAAAAAAGGTGATGAAGCTATAGTTCAACTTCGTTTAGAAGAGCCAATCTATTGTAAATTAAATGATAAATTTGTTCTTAGAAGTTATTCTCCAGTAAATACAATTGGAGGAGGAATAGTTTTAGAAACGGCTTCAAAAAAACATAGCCCAAAAGATACTGAATATATTCAAAAACTAGAAGCAAAGGAAAAATTCCAACTTAAAGATATGATTTATGAATTCATAAGTCGTGTTAATTTTGGAACTACATTTGAAGAAATTTTTTCTTATACAGGTCAACTGAACTCAGAAATTAATAAAGTACTAAATGATTTAATAAATGAAAATAGAATAATTCTCATTAATGACTTTTATTTTGCAGACTCTTCGATTTCTATTTTAAATAAACAACTAGAAAATATATTAAAGGAATTTCATAAAAATAATCCTTTAGAACAAGGTATCCCAAAGGAAGAGCTAAGAAATAAAGTTGCTAAAAAAACAAATCCAAAAGTTTTTAACTTACTATTAAGCTCAAATAGCTTTTCAAATTTAATTGAAAACCACCCAAATCACGTTTCTTTAAAGAGTTTTCAAGTTAATTTAAGCGAGCAAAATTCTAAAGTTGCAGACGAGATCCTAAAAAAAATAATAGACGCTGAACCTGCATTACTAAAAGATACAGACTTTGGTAATAATAAAATAGAAAAAGAAACATTGACATTCTTACTAAAAGATAAATTAATTCGAATTGATGGTTTTTTAATCAGAAAAGAAAAATATAATGAAATAAAAGAAAATCTCATATCCTATCTAAAAGATAATAATGAAATTACAATTGCAGAATTTAGGGATATGAATAATTTTAATAGAAAAATGGCTCTTGCCCTTTTAGAAGATTTTGACTTTAAAAAAATCACAAAAAGATTTGAAGAAAAAAGAATACTGTATTAGCAAAAGGCTAATACAGTATTTTTATTGGCGAGAGCGAGTAGGAATCGAACCTACCCAAGAAGTACACTTCTCACAACGGTTTTGAAGACCGCAGAGCACACCAGACACTCATTCGCTCCCAACTAAATTCAAAGCATATACTATCATAAATAATCTTTGAAATCAACGGAATTCGATAGACACACAAATTTCAAAAACTCCTTTGCCAAATCTGATAGATATTTTTCATCGACATATGTAATATAAAATTCTCTCATAAAACTTTTATTTGAAAGAGGTAAAAGATAAAACTCATCGTATTTTTTAAATATATCTGCTGTTTTTTGAGACATAATAGAAACGCCCAAACCCTTTTTTATACACTCTAAAATAATAATAGGATCATTTATTGAGAAAACGATATTAATGTCATTTTTTGATATATTATGTTTATCTAAATACTTTTCAATTTCTTTTTTAGTTCCTGACTTGTCTTCTCTAATTATAAAAGGTTCTTTAAATAACTTCTCTATAGGATTTTTACTACTTAATATTTTTTTATAATACTCATTTTTTTGCATCACAAGTACTAAATTATCCATCATAAATGGAATAAACTTTAATCTATAAATAGAAGAAGTTCCGCCTACAAAACCTAACTCTAACGTTCCATCATTTACTTTTTCTATAATTTCCATAGTATCAGAATTATATAGTTCAATATTGATTTCAGAAAAAATTTTATTGAAATCTGAAAGTAATTGGGGCATCAAGCCTAAACCCAATGTACTAGAAGTTCCAATTACTAACTTTTTCTTTCGCTCTCCTAAAAGCTCATCCATTGCTTTTTCTTTTAAGGATAAAATATTTAAAGAATAGGAGTATAAAATTTCCCCAGCTTCTGTTAAGTAAAATTCTTTTGTTGTTCGTTTTATTAATTTTGTTTTTAATTCCCCTTCCAATGAATGTATATGAGAACTCACAGTCGGCTGTGTTATATCTAATCTTTCTGCAGCTTTTGAAAAACTTTCACTATCCACCACTGCAACAAATGTTTCTAACTGTCTTATATCCATTTTGCACCTCTATATTTATTTTACGATAATTTATAGGTTTTATCAATAAGTACATCGGATTTATTCAATAAACAAATTAGCAAAAGAATATGTTTATTGTTATTATTATAATAATCTTTGAAAAAAGAAAGGAAACATTATGAGAAAATTCGCAGTAATTGCATTTGATACAACGACAGATGCAATTATTTTAGAAAAATATTTTAAAAACAACAATATATCTGGTCGACTGATCCCTATTCCAGAGATAATAAGCGCTGGCTGTGGTCTTGCATGGAAAAGTGAATCCGATGATATAGAAAACTTAAAAAAAATTTTGCATGAAGGAAATTTAAAATGGGAACTTATAGAATTAGTAGAATTCAAGGGAGATACTAAATGATTTATATTGGAATTGATATAGGTTCTACTGCTTCAAAAGTGGCAATAATTGAAAAAGATACTCCTCGTTTCTTTGTAATCCCTACTGGATGGAATAGTAAAGAAACTGCAAATAGTATTGCTAGTAAACTTTTAGAAGATGGAATTGACGTAGAATCTAATGACGTAAGAATTGTCGCCACTGGTTATGGAAGAATAGCTGTAGACTATGCAGATTTTATTATTACAGAAATTACTTGTCACGGAAGAGGCGGACGAGAATTGGCTGGAGATGATATAGGAATCATTGACGTTGGTGGCCAAGATACAAAAGCTATTCTTCTAGAAAAAGGAATGGTAAGAGATTTTTTAATGAATGATAAATGTTCTGCTGGAACGGGAAAATTCTTAGAAGTCATGGCAAATCGTCTAGGTGTAACAATTGTGGAATTGTTTCAGTTAGCTGAAAAGGGTGAAATATTGCCAATAAGTTCTTTGTGTACAGTTTTTGCAGAATCGGAAATTATAAACTACATTGGAGAAGGAAAAGCTAGAGAAGATATTGCAGCTGGAGTTATCGATTCTGTTGCAACAAAGGTATGTCAATTGAGTTCAAGGCTCCCCTTTCCCAATACTGTGATTTTAACTGGTGGTTTGAGTAATATAGAATTTTTTACAAAAATACTATCAGATAAATTAAATACAAAAGTTTCACCAATGAAAAACGGAAAATACGCTGGAGCATTAGGCGCAGCATTATTAGCGAAGGAGAAAAAGAAAAGATGAAATTAGTAAGAGAATTGCCGGAAGTATTTGAAGAGTTTGCTGAACAAAGAAAACAATCTTTTTTGGCTGTAAAAGAATTGAAAGACCAAGGAATACCTGTTATTGGTTCTTTTTGTACATACTTTCCAAAAGAAATCCCCATGGCTTTGGGAGCTACTACTGTTAGTTTATGTTCTACTTCAGATGAGACTATTCCAGAAGCAGAAAAAGATTTGCCCAAAAATTTATGTCCTTTAATAAAATCTAGTTATGGTTTTGCAAAAACTGATAAATGTCCATTTTTCTATTTTTCAGATTTGGTTGTTGGCGAAACTACATGTGATGGAAAAAAGAAAATGTATGAAATTATGGGAGAATTTAAACCATTTTATATGATAGAGCTTCCTAATAGTCAAAGTCCTGAGGCTTTGGAATTTTGGAATAAAGAAATAATAAAATTTAAAGAATACTTAGAAGAGTTATTTGGCAAAAAAATTTCTGATGAAGAACTAAAAGAACAAGTAAGAATAGAAAATAATGTTAGAAAAGCAATGCAAAAATTAGCGTCGGTAATGGAAAACGATCCTACACCTATTTCTGGACATGAACTTTTCAAATTAATTTATGGTTCTACATTTAGATTTGATCGAGTAGGGCTTGCTAACGAACTCAATGGAATTGCAGATAAAATTCTTGAAGAATACGATGAAACAAGGGAGAAAAAACCTAGAATATTAATAACAGGTTGCCCATTAGGGGGAGCTACTGAAAAAATTATAACGGCTATTGAGGATAATGGTGGAGTTGTAGTTGGATATGAAAATTGTTCTGGTGAAAAACTCTTTGATCAACTTGTTGATGAAGAAGATGAAGATGTATATCGCGCTCTTGCAAAAAGATACCTAGATATTGGATGTTCTGTTATGACTCCTGATACAAAAAGATTTGAACTACTCAATAAGCTAATAGACAAATACAAAGTTGATGGAGTTGTAGAAATGGATTTACAAGCTTGTCATACTTATATAGTGGAAACTAGAAATATTAGAAAATTTGTAAATGAAGAAAAAGAAATTCCTTATATCAGCGTGGAGACAGATTATTCTTCAGGAGATATTGGCCAGCTAAATACAAGAATAACTGCTTTTTTAGAAATGCTTTAAAATAAGTACAATTGCTTTTTCAAAGTTTGATTTTATATAGAATTCTTCTGTTATAATAAACAAGAGAACTTATATGGAAATGGAGATAATTATGAACAATTTAGAGCTAGAAGTTTGTGGGGGATGCAACGCAAAAATTCCTGCAGGCTCTCTAGATGAAATATTAAAAAATATTCCTACATTAAACCGACCAGATATACTTGTAGGTTTTGATACAAAAGATGATGCTTCAGTTGTGAAAATTACAGAAGAAATAGCAATGATATTTACATTGGACTTCTTCCCTTCTATGGTGAAAGACCCATATGTTTTTGGACAAATTGCAGCTGCAAATGCCCTTAGCGATGTCTATTCCATGGGCGGTGAAGTCGTATGTGCCCTTAATATTGTAGCCTTTCCTGAAGAAGGAGATGTAAAAGTTCTAGAAAGTATTTTAAAGGGTGGTGCTGAAAAAGTAATAGAAGCTGGGGCTACTCTAGTTGGTGGTCATTCTATCCATGATCCAAAAGTAAAGTATGGACTTAGCGTAACTGGGAAAGTAAATCCAAACAATATTTGGCAAAATAATACTCCTAAAGAAGGTGATATTTGCATTTTGACAAAGCCTCTTGGAGTAACATTAATTACAAATGGATATGCTGTTGGAATTTCCAGTGAAGAAGAAATTAATGGCGCAATTGAGTCAATGATTACATTAAATAAATATGCAAGAGATATTTTATGTAAATATAGAGTAAACAGTGCAACTGATGTTACTGGATTTGGATTTATGGCTCATCTTGGAGAAATTATAGATGGAAAATATACAGCCATTATCGATTCTAAATCTATTCCTATTCTCCCTGGAGCAAGGAATGCTGCTGAGGAATTTGTTTTAACAAAAGGAGCCCAAAGAAACAGAAAGTTTATGGAAGAAAAAGTAGAATTTCAAATTGACGACTTCCCCCTTGAAGAGATTTTATTTGATCCCCAAACTTCAGGCGGTCTGTTAGTAACATTACCAGAAGAAGATGGAAAAAAAGCCATAGAAGAATTGAAATCAAGTGGAATTAATGCAAGTATAGTTGGGAAAATTCATAAAAAATTTGATAAAGATATTATTATTGTATAGAGGAGATAAAATGAAAAAAATAGATGCTATAGGAATTGAATGTCCAATGCCAGTAATAATGGCAAAACGTGTTATTAAAGACGGAGAAGATAATTTTTTAGTATTAGTAGATAATGAAGTGGCAACGGAAAATTTATCGAAACTTGGAACTCAAACTGGATTTGAAGTTAAAATATCTAAATTAAATGATGGAAATTTTGAAGTAGAGTTTATTAAGTCTGAATCATCAGAAAAAGAGAAAAATGAAGAAGCGTTCTTAGTAGTTTTTGATTCCACTAAAATGGGAGATGGAGATGAAAATTTCGGCAAAAAACTATTAGAAGGATTTATCCTCGCATTGACTGAGCAAGATTTACTTCCAAAATTTATACTTCTTTATAATAAAGGTGTAGAGCTTTCTACCATAAATGAAAATACCATAGAAGATTTAAAAAAATTATATGATTCTGGAGTAGAAATTCTATCCTGTGGTCTTTGTTTAGATTTTTATAATTTAAAAGATGAATTAAAGGTTGGAGAAATTACAAATATGTATAGAATCTGCGAGTTAATGACAAAATATAAAGTGGTAAGGCCTTGATTAATTATATAATCTATACTTTTTCCTCCTCTTCTCATGCCATGGCTTCAGAAATTTTAATGGAAAAATCCAATATTAAATCTCGACTTATACCACTCTTGCCAGAAATTGATGCAGGATGCGGATTAGCATTAAGGCTAGATATGGAATCTAGAAAAGCAGTAGAAGACTTATTAAAAGATAATAAGTTCCAGTATGAAAACAGATATATTATCGAATATAACAAAGAAAGTAGAAAGCCGGTGGTAAAATCTTATGATATATCTAGATAACGCAGCCACAACAATCCAAAAACCTAAACAAGTGGCAGAAGCAATATATGAGGCAATTATTTCAGAGCAATATGGAAATCCGTCAAGAGGTGCATATCCTCAGAGTCTAAACTCCTTAAGGAAACTTTATGAAGTTAGAGAATCCATTGCAAACTTTTTTGGATTCGATGACCCTCTGAAAGTTATTCTGACATCCAACATAACATTTGGAATAAACTTAATTGTGGAAAGCATATTTTCTTCTGATGATCATATTATCACTAGCTTATCTGAACACAATTCTGTTTTAAGGCCATTGTATAATTTAGAAAAAAAAGGTGCAGATCTAAGCTTTTTGGATATTGACGAAAATTTTAA
This sequence comes from Tissierellia bacterium, assembly GCA_012728775.1. The sequence goes on along the minus strand of JAAYEN010000128.1, from coordinate 13,226 downwards.
TATTAAAATTGAAGATTTAAAAAAACTCATAAGGCCCAATACAAGAGCAGTAGTAATTACTGCTGCATCAAATGTTTCAGGAAAAGTTACAAATTTAAAAGAAGTAAATAAATTTACTTTGGAAAATGGCTTGAAACTCATTGTCGATGGAGCACAAATTGCAGGCGCTGTTCCCTTTAACCTTGAAGATTATGATGATATTATATTCGCCTTCACAGGACATAAAAGTCTTCATGGCCCCCAAGGTACTGGAGGATTTATTGTAAAAGGAAATTTTGAATTTGAACAAGTCTTTTCAGGTGGGTCAGGTTTTAACACTTTCTCAAAAGAACAACCAAAACAATTGCCAGAATTATTTGAACCTGGAACGGCAAATATCCATTCATTTTTAGGACTAAAAGCTGGAATAGAAGCTATTAATCCTAAGGAGGTTTTTGAACATTTAGATAAACTCACCAGAATGCTCTATGAAGGATTAAGAAAAATAGAAAATATTGAACTTTATACGAAGTTAGAAAAAATAAATGCGCCCATTGTATCTTTCAATATTAAAAATGCCAGCTCTCAAGAAATCAGCGATATATTATGGGAAGAATATAATATTTGTTCTAGAAGTGCCAGTCACTGCGCCCCACTATTTCATGAAAAAATGGGAACAGAAAGGCGTGGTATTGTAAGACTAAGTCTATCATCATACAACACAGAAAAAGAAATTATATCAGCTATAAAATCAGTAGAAGAAATTGCTAATAATTATTAAAAAATACTGACTCTCCAAATTTTTAGAGAGTCAGTATTTTATTTATAATTTTCTAACCATGTGATTTATATTATATGATTTTACATTAGATTTCTTATCTACACTTCTTACTATCAATGCACCTAAAATTAAAGCTACTATCCCTACTAATAGGGACATCAATTCATAATTGGCCATCTGAGCATTTTGAAAATATGAATGGGATACTCCGAAACCTATTATCATGAATAATAGTGGGAGTCCATATAACAATAGCATGTATTTCAAAACCCTGCTACTATCAGCTTGTATCTCTACATATTCCCCAGGTTTTACACCTAGAGAATCTATAACTTCTATTCTCATAGGTTCTTGCTCGCAACTAGCTGCACATGATGCACAGTTAGTTCCACAAGATGAAACCTTTCTAACTTCTAAGCTGGCCATTCCATCATTAGTAGATATTACTCTTCCAACTTGTTCCATTAGTTCTCCTCTCTAATCACCTTTATGTGAGTTTCAATTAATTGCTCATCATCTAGCTCAATTGGCGCTCCGGTTAAAAGATCCGTTGCAGATTGAGTTTTAGGAAATGCAATTACATTTCTAATATTATTAGTACCCACAAATAACATCACCAATCTATCCAAACCGTAAGCTATACCGCCATGGGGTGGGACGCCATATTTGAAGGAATCAAGCAAAAATCCAAACTTATCTTCTTGAGATTTTTCATCAATACCTAAAGCATTAAACATTCTCTTTTGAAGTTCATTGTTGGATATTCTAATGCTTCCGCCTCCCATTTCATCTCCATTCATTACAATATCATAAGCTTTAGCTTTTACTTTTTCAGGTTTAGTTTCTAGTAAGTCTAAATCTTCATCCCTAGGTGAAGTAAATGGATGATGTTTTGCAACAAAGCGTTTTTCTTCTTCATCATATTCAAATAACGGAAAATCAGTAACCCATAATATATCGTATTCGTCATCTTTTCTTAAATTGAATTTATCAGCAATATGATTTCTTAAATTCCCCAAGGCATCAAAGACCACTTGATTTTTATCAGCTACAAATAATAACAAGTCTCCTACTTTTGCCTCAGCTTTTTCTAGTATCATTTCAATTTCATTTTCTTCTAAAAATTTTGCAATCGGAGAATTTACACCCTCATCAGTAATCTTCATCCACGCAAGACCTTTTGCTCCATAAGTTTTTGCAAAATCTTCTAATTTATCTATATCTTTTCTACTAAATTCTTCTGCTTTACCATCGATTTTGATTAATCTCACTGAGCCGCCACTACTTATTGCACCACTAAATACTTTAAATCCAGAATCTTTTAAAATATCACTCACATTAATTAACTCATATCCAAATCTAGTATCAGGTTTATCCACTCCATATCTCTCCATTGCTTCATCATAAGATAATCTTTTTAATGGCAATGCAATATCCACATCTAATATTTCTTTAAAAAGCCTTTGTATAAGACCTTCGTTCATCGATAATACATCTTCCACATCTACAAAAGACATTTCTATATCCACTTGTGTAAATTCAGGCTGACGATTAGCTCTCAAGTCTTCGTCTCTAAAGCATTTTGCAATTTGAAAGTATCTATCAAGTCCAGATACCATAAGCATCTGTTTGAAAAGTTGTGGGGATTGTGGTAATGCATAAAATTTTCCAGGATTTACTCTACTAGGTACAAGATAATCCCTAGCTCCTTCTGGAGTTGGTTTTCCTAATATGGGAGTTTCTATTTCTACAAAACGATTTTCAGATAAATAATCTCTAAATACTTTGTAAATTTTAGCCCTAGTAATTAAATTTTTTTGCATAGATGGTTTTCTTAAATCCAAAGTTCTATATTGAAGTCTCATATTTTCACTGACATTATCCCCATCTTTTACATAAATTGGAGGAACTTCTGATTTATCTAGAACTTTCAATTCTTTTCCTTCAATTTCAATTTTCCCCGTTGGGATATCTTCATTTATAGAAGACCTTGCACGAACTTTTCCTCTAATTGCAATTACGTCTTCAGATCTTAAATGCTCAGCTTTATCGAAGGTATCTTCATCATTTTCTTGGTCGAAGACCACTTGAGAAATTCCACTAACGTCTCTAATATCCACAAATACTATTGAGCCAAAGCTTCTTTCCCCTTGTACCCATCCCATTAGCACTACTTCTTCGCCAATATTTTCTTCCCTTAACTCACCAGCATAATGAGTTCTGCGCAAACTTCCCATTTTTTCAACCATAATTTCCTCCTATAAATATAAAAAACTCGTCCTCAACGAAGGGACGAGTATAACTCGCGGTACCACCCTAATTAGGTAAACCTCACTTAGTAGACCTTACGCGGTTCTTTTCGTTTAGCTCCAAGATGTCTTCGAATAGCTTCGCCACAGATTTTCACCAACCACCTGCTCTCTTAAGACAAAGAATAATCTACTCCTTCTTTTCAATACTATAGCTATTTAACCATAAAATACAAGGTTTGTCAATTATTTATAGGTATACGAAATTCCACAACAGTTCCCTCAGCTTCAGTGCTTTTTACCTCAATATCAATATTATGTCGATTGGCAATTTCTTTAGCTATTGCAAGGCCTAGACCAAAACCTTTTTCGGCAGTATCTTTTATTCTATAAAAAGATAGAAACATCTTTTCAATATCTTTTTCTTCGATTATCTTTCCTCTATTTTTAATTCGAATTATAATATCTTCAGTGGTTTTATATTCTGTAATAATTACTTTCCCAAAAGATGTCGAATATTTAATAGCGTTGTTAATTACTGTAATAAACATTTGTCTTATTCTAGTATAATCACAATTCATCATATGATAACTATCATCTAATTCTAATACTATATCAATATTTTTTTCCTCTGCTAATATTCTTTGACTTCTAGCAGCATCTTTTATAATAGAAATTAAATCCTCTTCATTAAAATTCATAGGGAAATTTACATTCTTGATTGAATTTAGTTCCATCAAATCTCCTACAAGTCTTTCTAAAACTCCAATTTCTTCATATAATACTTTATGATATTCTCCAAGTTCTTCATCTTTAATAATTCCTGCGACCAAAGCTTCTAAAGAACTCTTTATTACAGTAACAGGAGTTTTCAACTCGTGAGAAATATTAGACATAAAATCATTTCTCATACTATCTAAATTAGCACTCTCTATCCTACTTTTTTCCAATCGAGTAGAAAGCTCATCTATATTATTAGCTAATTCACCTATTTCATCATCTTGAGAAATTAGAGTTTTAACTGTATAATCCCCACGAATCATTTCTTTAGCAACGCCACCTAACTTCTTAATAGGACTAATAAATTTATTTGCAAAAATAACAACCAATATGAAAGCTAAAATAATTCCTACAATCGTTGATATTATTAAAATATAAATTGCAGAATTCATAAATCTTTCTAAAAATGAAATATTTTCATGAATTAAAATTGCACCATAAACATCGCTATTTCCATTTCTTAAAGGAGCAGCTACAGATACAAATCCATCTTCAAAAATATTATCAAAGCTTTCTGTTGTAACAGTTTTTCCTTCGAAAGCTTCATCAATTACATTTTTTTCATCATCAGATAAATTTTCATAAGAAATTTCTGCATTTGAATCAGCCCTTTGAAACACCCTAGCATCTTTATTTATTATCCATATATTACTATCTAGAACTTCATTCATCCACTCAATATATCTAGGAGATACATTCCTCATACCCTTCATACTATTTTGCCCCATACCTCGTCTTATAATAGGATTTGACGACGTTTCATCTTTGGGAGTCAAGATATCCATGTTCTTTGAAATGGAACTGGAAATATTGTCTGCTCTTCTGATTAAATCCTCTTTATAGGATTCAATATAATTTCTTTGACTCAAATAAACAAATAAACCACCAGTAATAATTGAATTGAGAAAAATAATAATAATAAAATATAAGATAAGCTTTATTGTGATTTTACTTTTCATTTAATCACCAATTTCTTCAAATTTGTACCCTACTCCCCTAATAGTTTTTATAGTCCATTTAGGATTATTGCATATAGCTAACTTTGCCCTAAGTCTTTTTATATGTGTGTCTACTGTTCTAGAGTCACCATAATAGTCATATCCCCACAAACTGTCTAGTAAATTTTCTCTAGTGAACACCTTATTCTTATTAGATGCTAAAGTCCAGAGTAACTCAAACTCTTTTTTAGTTAGACCTATATCTTCGTCTTGTATTTCGCATACATAGCTTTCCAGGTCCAATTTCATATCTCCAAAAGTAAGAATGTTATTTCCTTCACTCTTATCTATTCTTCTTAATATAGCCCTTATTCTAGCCATAACTTCAGCTACCGAAAAAGGTTTGACGATATAATCATCTGCCCCTAAATCTAAACCCATGATTTTTTCATAATCCTCTCCTTTGGCAGTAATCATAATAATTGGAACCATAGATTTTTTTCTAATACTTCTACATACTTCGTATCCATCTACTTTAGGCATCATGATATCTAATAAAATCACATCGTAAGTATTTTTTTCAAAAAGTTCTAACGCCTTTTCTCCATCGTGTGCCACATCTACTTCTAGATTTTCTTTAATTGCAAATCTTTTTAAAATTTCTGTAATTTCTACATTATCGTCAGCTATTAGAATTCGATTCATAATTAATCCCTCCAACATTATTATACACTAAAAGGCAAGGTTATAATCCTTGCCTAATTGTTCTTTTTAGATATTTCCTCTTCGATTTCCAATTGATTTATTGTTTTGTAGATTTTGATTGTATTGAATTCTTACTCCATCATTCGTACAAGATTCACAATCTTGCAAGTTTCTCATGTTATACATTCCTTTATTTTCATTATTAAAGGCTTGTTCATTTTTAGACCCACCGTTATTGTAATTTCTCTGTTCATTACAATTCAGATTATCTATTCCCGTTTCAATTGCTCTTTCTAAGGTTTCTTTATGTTGTTGAGATCCTCTTAGCAAATTACTTAAAACTCTTTCTAAATTTTTTTCTTCAACTGTAGGTAAAAGCTTTTCTAGATAATCAATATCTTCTTTCTCATATGCCAGTGCGAATTCTAGAGCACCTTCTTTTGTATTTGGTATTTCAATATTAGCAATTTTTGCATCTTCTGTTGAAATATTTAAATTGTTCATAGCTCTTTTTAATGCATTTAAGTGTCTATTTTCTGATTGGGATAATCTAGAAAACAATATGTTCTCCGGATATTTTTTATACAGTTCGGAATACAAATGCTCTGCTGTCATCTCTTCTTCCAATAAATCCATTACTACTTCATTACTTACAGCATAGGCGGGAATTCCCATTCCTATTACCATACTTAAAGCCAACATACTTACCACTAATAATTTAGATATATTTTTCATATTATCTCTCCTCTTATTTTATTGTGACCTAAGTATATAATTACTATAAGTCATTAAAAGGGCTTGAATATGTCTTTTATGTGAATTAAAAAAAGTCCATTTTTTGGACTTTTTACTCTAGAAAGCTCTTCCTTCTAAAATTTTCATAACTTCTATCTTGTCTTCTTCACTCATATTTTGAGTTAGATTTTCTAATAAAACTCTTCCTCCAGGATCCATTCCTTGGCACCCAGCCAGTAGTAATAAATCATTCTTCTCAAGTTTATCTACAATTCCATTTATAGCATCATCTAATCTCTCAAAATGTTTCACTGAAATATTATTTTCATCCATTATTTTAAAGAATACTTCTTTTTCTTCTAAAGAAACTTTATCTTTCCAAGTTACTGTTTCTTCGCTAGATGTACTAAAAATACTATTGATTTTTAATTTTTTTAACCACTTCACAGTTTCTTCAGCACTTTCTCGATTTAAATTAACTCCCCTATTTCCTCTGATAGCATAAAGCATAAAGAAATTATTATAGTTCATTTTTTCAATTGTTTCCAAAGTGACTGCTATATTTCTAGAATTAGCATAATGATCATCAATTACTGTAAAATCTCCATCATAAATCATTTGAAAACGACGCTCTACTCCTTTAAATTTTTTTAGAGATTTTCGGATTATTTCCTTAGGTATTCCTCTGACTAAAGAAATTATTATTGCAACAACTGAGTTCATAACCCCAGAAAATCCAGCCACTCCTAACTCAATATCAAAAGAATCTTCTAAAATATTAAGATCTTCAATATCTTTATAAATTATAAATTTAAACCTAGCATATCCAGAACTTAAATCCAAATTTTCAATACCAAAATCCTCATTTGGATTTTCTATGGAATAGCTTAAAACTCTAGCTTCTGTAGAATCCTTTAGGACTTTTATCATTTCTTCATCAAAGTTTAGTATTGCAACAGCATCTTTTTTTGCATTTTTTATTAAATTAGACTTGATTTCATAATAATTTTCAAAACTTCCATGCTGGTCTATATGTTCTCTAGATAGATTGTTGAACGATACAATATTATATTCCATATTCTTTACTCTATCCATTTCTTGAGCATGGGAAGATACTTCCATTATTAAATCAGTCACACCAGCATCCACCATACATCTAGTATATTCTTGTAAATCTCTACTTTCTGGTGTAGTCAACATAGATGGAATCGAAACGTCCTTATATTTTACTTCAACTGTACCAACTATGCCTGTTTCCAGACCAAATTCTTTGAAAATTGCATCAGTCATAAATGATGTAGTTGTTTTTCCATTTGTAGCTGTGATTCCAACTACATTTAATTCTTTAGAAGGATTATGAAAAAATGTATTGGCCAAATCTGCAAGTGCTTTTCTAGAATCAGCCACTTTTATCATAGGTAAATCTATATCTATAAATTCTTCTACAACTGCTATAACTGCTCCATTATCCTTTGCAGATTTTATATATTTATGCCCGTCTGTTTCATGCCCCTTAATCGCAACAAAAATTGAATTAGAAATAATTTTACCCGAGTGGTATTGTACATCAGCAATCTCTAAGTTTTCATTTATATTCCCCTTTGTATCTAGTATTTCTAAACCAGATAACAAATCATATAATTTCATCTATATTTCCTCCAAATATTTTAAGTTTATCTTCTATATTCTTGTCTATATTTTCTAAATAATCTTTTAGCCTTCGGTAGTTCATGTGCCTAAATATTTTATCACCATTTATAACCTTTGTGGTACTACCCAAGCCTAAACCTAATATATTTTGCAAATCTTCCATCATTGCAACGTTATATAGGGATTCTTTTCCAAGTTTTGAATACCCAATATTTTCTATATTTAAAAAAATATTCTTTTGTCTATACAGATAGTAAGGGATATAGTCTTGATTTTCAATAAAATCATCTCGAATTTTTTGAAAATCTTCTATCCTATTGCCAAAATAACCAGATTGTGTCAATTCTGAACCTTTCTTGAGAGAAAGTGCGTGTATGGAAATAGACTCAGGGCTTAGCTCCTTTATAATTTCTAGTGTATTAAAAAAATCTAAGCTAGTTTCATCCGGTAAACCAATTATCAAATCCATATTAATATTATTAAATCCATATCGTCTAGCTAAATTAAAGGAATCCAATACATCCCTAGAGGAATGGTTTCTACATAACTTCTTTAATGTTTCGTCTTTCATTGTTTGAGGATTGATACTAATTCTATCTACTCCGTATAATTCTAATACATCTAATATTTCTGCATTAATTGTATCTGGCCTTCCAATTTCTACAGTAAACTCCTCTGGTTTTTTAAAATTTTCTTTTACAATATTTAGTAGAATACTTAAATTCTTAGCACCTATAGAAGATGGAGTTCCCCCACCAATGTATATGGATTGAGGAATGAAGTTACAATATTTAGACACTGTTTTTATCTCATAAGATAGTGTATTCAAATAATTATTTATTAAATCAAAATCCACCTTATATATAGAATATGAGCAGTAACTGCATCTACTAGGACAAAAAGGTACATCTATGTAAATAGAATTTTTCCCAGTTAAAATTTTTCTAATAGGATTCTGATTCTCTAAAATAGATAAACCCAATTTGATTTTTTCATCTGATAAAAAATATCCTTCTTTTAATATCAAATTACTTTTTTGTATTCCATACTTATCTATTAATTTTGTAAATAATTTTAATGGATTGACACCAACCAACATCCCCCATTTTAAATCTTGACCGGTATAAATTTTTAAAAGATTGTATATTCCCCTTTTAATATTGCTTGTTTCTTCAGTAAAATATTCATCTATTTTCAATTTATTGACGTAATTTCTTACAGTTAGACTAAGAATATTATCGTTTTTTTCAAATATTAAAACTAAACCTTTATTACCAGAATCTGGAATAAAGGTCTCAATTAATTCTTTATATTCTTTATTATATTGAATATTTCTAAATTCTATCATCTCAAAAACGGATTCCTTTGTCTTTCTTCTCCAATGGTAGTACTAGGTCCATGTCCTGGAAAAACTAAATATTCGTCAGGAAAAATCATAAGCCTTTCTTCGATAGATTTAATCAATAGTCTTCCATCTCCGCCATATAAGTCTGATCTTCCAATACTCCTTTTAAACAAAACATCTCCTACAAAAATCATCCCATCTACTAAGAAGCAAGATCCACCTGGAGAATGTCCTGGAACATGAATTATTTTTATTTCATTTTCACCCAAAAATATTGAATCCCCATCTTTAAACGTAAAATCTGCATTGAAAGAAACAGGTTCTCTTAAAATATATCCACTGAGATTTAATTCTGGATCAGCTAGCATATGAACTTCATCTTTATGAACACCCAACTTCAAATTCGGATATTTATTTTTCAGTTTTCCTATGGATCCAATATGGTCTCCGTGAGAATGGGTCAATAGTATATATTTAGGAATTAGATTATTCTCTTCAATAATTTTTAAGATTTTTTCATATTCATTCCCTGGATCTATAATTCCAGTTTCTTTTGTATTTTCATTAAAAACTAAATAGCAGTTCATCTCACCATTATTAATTTCTACTTTAATGTAATTCATAAATCACCTATAATATTTTAGAACTGTCTAATAATATAGTAACTGGTCCATCGTTAATTAGTTCCACATCCATTTTAGCTCCAAAAATACCCTTTTCACAAATAATATTATCTAATTTGGCTTTTTGAATAAACTCTTCATATAATTTTTCAGCTAATTCAGGTTTTGCCGATTCTGTAAAAGAAGGTCTCCTTCCTTTTCTAGCATCTCCATACAAAGTAAATTGTGAAACCACTAGTAAAGAACCCTTAACTTCATCTAATCCTAGATTCATATTTCCATTTTCATCTTCGAAAATTCTCAAACCCACTACCTTATTATAAATATATTCCAAATCTTTAACAGTATCATCGCCATGTACTCCTAATAATACCATTAAACCTTTATCTATTTTTCCAACTATTTCACCATCTACTGTGACACTAGCCTTTGAAACTCTCTGAACTACCGCTCTCATATTTCACCTATCCCGTAACCCTGTAAACTTCTAAAACATTTTCTATATTTTTAAACCTATCCATTAATCTATTTAACTCATCAATGTCATGAATTTCTAAAATAATATTAATTGTTGAGATTTTATCTTTATTAGTTTTTGCATCTATGGCATTAATGCTAATATTAGAATCGGCAACTCTATTAGTTATTGCAGCCAATAATCCTGTTTTTGCAATAGCTCTTATACATACTTCTGCATTGTAGTTTGCTTCTTCTTCTAAATCCCAATGAGCTTGCATCAATCTCTCATCATCTTCTATGTTTGAAATATTCAAACAATCAGCTCTGTGAACTGTTACGCCTCTACCCCTTGTAACAAATCCTATGATAGAATCTCCAGGTACAGGATTACAGCATTTAGCCATTCTAGCTTTTAAGTTATCTGCACCTTGTACAATAACTCCCAAGCCATTTCCGCTTTTCTTTTTAGAAGATGTTTTTTTCTTTTGGGCAGCTATTATTTCTTCATCAGTTATTTTGTGCGTTGACTCATAAAATTGAACTAGTCTACTTACTATTTGAGTAGTAGACAAAGATCCATAACCTACAGTAGCATATAAGTCCTCTATGGTTTTAGTCTTATATTTATCTACAAGAACTTGTAGCCATTCATCTTTTAGTAAGTTTTTTGGATTGAGATTATTTCTTTTAATCTCTTGCTCTATCATATCTTTACCTAGAGCAACATTTCTTTCTTTATCTTGTATTTTAAAATACTGTCTAATCTTATTTTTTGCTTTAGAAGATTTTACAATATTGATCCAATCTAAACTCGGCCCACTGTTTTTGTCAGTAATAATTTCTACGATATTACCATTTCTAAGCTTATAGTCCAAAGGAACTATTCTACCATTCACCTTTGCTCCGACACAATTATGACCTACCTGAGTATGAACCAAATATGCAAAATCTATTGGAGTAGAACCTTCTGCAAGACTCATTACATCCCCATTAGGTGTAAAAACAAAAACTTCATCTGTAAAAAAATCTACTTTAAGACCTTCCATAAATTCCTTTGGATCTGTCTGTTCTTGTTGCCACTCAATCATTTGTCTGAGCCAGGTCATATTGTCATCTTTATTGACTGCACTTTCACCAGCTTCTTTATACTTCCAGTGAGCCGCTATTCCAAATTCAGCAATTTCATGCATTTCAAAAGTACGTATTTGTACTTCAAATATTTCCCCATGTTCATCAATAACAGTTGTATGAAGAGATTGATACATATTGGATTTAGGCATAGCGATATAATCCTTAAAACGTCCTGGAATAGGCTTCCAAAGATTATGCACTACTCCCAAAGCTCCATAACAATCTTTTAAATCCTCTACCATTATTCTTACAGCGCTTAAGTCATAAATTTCGTCAAAAGATCTACCTTGAACATTCATCTTTTTATAAATAGAATATAGATTTTTAGGTCTACCACTGATTTCAGCTTCAATTCCCACTTCTTCAAGATTTTCATGTAGAATTTCTATAATAGAATTTATTAATTTTTCTCTTTCAGTTCTTCTTTTGCTAACTCGTTCTACTAAATCATAATATCCATCATAATCTAAATATCTTAGAGCCAAATCTTCCAATTCCCACTTCAATTTGCTAATACCTAATCGATTAGCTAGAGGGGCATAAATTTCTACTACTTCTCCTGCTTTTTCCTTCTTTTTAGCTTCAGTCATATATTCTAAAGTTCGCATATTATGGAGTCTATCGGCTAATTTGACGATAATTACTCTAATATCATTTGCCATAGCAAGAACCATTTTTCTAATATTTTGTGCTTGCTTTTCTTCTTTAGTTTTATACGAAATTCGAGCAAGTTTAGTAACTCCGTCCACTATATGAGCAACGTCAGCCCCAAAACGCTCTTTTATTTCTTCTAAAGAAAAATCCGTATCTTCTACTACATCATGCAAAAGACCTGCTATAATAGTAGCCGTATCCATGTGTAATTCTGCTAAAATTAAAGCAACATGGAATGGGTGGATAATATAATCTTCTCCAGAATTTCTTTTTTGCCCCTTATGCATTTCATAAGCCAACTCAAAAGCATCGATAACTGTTTTTTCATCGATATTTTGATTATAGTATTTAGTTTTGTCAATAAGTTCTTTAATCATACCTTCTTTATTAGACATTGTTATCCCCCCTCCTAACCCTAAAATTTGTAATAATTAATTGCACTGTTTTATTTCCCTTCCACTCATTGATTTTTGCTTGATATACAATATCTGCAGATATTTCTCCACCAGATAACAATAAGTTTGGAAAATTTAATCCCATTTTTTCTATTTCATTTTGAAATCCTTCACAATTTGAAGCAAATAAAATACCTTCTCGTACTTCATTTCCTTCTCTAACATCTATTTTTAAAACATTTTTATCTTTACCAAGTAATTTCATATTGCCAATTTTAACATCTTTTGAACCAAATAAAGGTCTTGGATTGCCATTACCATATGGAGCAATTCCCTCCAAAACATCTATGAATTCTTCGTTTAAAAATGAAATTGGTAACCCTAAATCTATATACACTTTTTTGTAAAAATCTTCATCAGTGAGATTTGAATTTTCATTTATATTAGTTCTAAATAAATCTATATTTCCCACAGGTAAACTCAAACCTGCAGCTAATTTATGTCCACCAAAACTGTTAAGCAAATATTCTTGAGCTGAAATTCCTTTTGTAATATCGTACTCCTCAATACTCCTAGCAGAGCCTTTTGCATATTCTTCGCCATTTGTTAGAATAATCGTAGGTTTATTGTATTTTTCCTTAACTCTACCTGCAATTATTCCAGCAATGCTTTCATGAATCTCAGGAACATATGCCACTATAACTTTATCTTCAAAGAGTTTCATGGATTCTATTTCTTTAATAAATAACTCTAATCCATCTTTAGTAAGTTTAGTTCTTTCTTGATTCAAATTTTTTAAATC
>JAAYEN010000332.1 GCA_012728775.1 Tissierellia bacterium | reverse complement strand
GGCAGGACTTAGATTCCCTGTAGAGGCTTTGGTAACTAGTTTTACACCTAATGATATTATTAGACAAATTGCGAATGGGCATACAATTTTTAACTTAACAAACGTTCTTGTACAAGCTCCATTTTCAAAAATTCATATTAAGATTGTAAATACCATAGTAAAAGGTGAAGACAAAGAAATGGGTATGTCTTTAAAATACTTAGATAAGAGAATGATTCAAACATCTTCTGTAGCCAATGTACAAATTAAAAAAGAAATAGATAGAATGTTTTCTATTGCTAGTAATAATATTGTACTGGCAAATGATGCATTGGTGAATAAAAAATTTGAGTTAGTAGATACAATTCTTCAAAATGAAAAAACGTTGAATTTTTTAGCTGATGAAATAACTGCATTCATTGTAGAATTAAATAGAACTGATATTTCAGAAGAACATAGAAATAATAATGATATATATATATATACTCTAAATGATATAGAAAGAGTAGGGGATCACTTAAAGAATATTGCTGAAGCGTCTTTGATTAGCAATGAAAATAATATTGAATTTAGTGATATGGCAAAGGAAGAGCTTAATTATATTTTTTCATTATGCGCTGAAAATTTAAAAAATGCTCAAATTGCTTATGAGAAATTTGATATAGAAATAGCTCGAGAAGTGGTTAATTTAGAAGAAGTTATAGATGATTTGGAGGAAGATTATAAAACAACACATATTCAAAGATTATCCGACGGGAGTTGCGAAGTTAAATCCGGAGTTATGTTTTTAGATGTAATAAGTAATTTAGAAAGAATTTCAGATCACAGTTCAAAAATTGCATATTACATTATTGATAATAAAATTATTAAAGATAGTATAGCTTAAATTTTAAAAATGTATAACTTGGGTATAATTAACATGTTATATAAAGGAGGATGTCTTATATGTATGATGTAATAATAATTGGCGCTGGTCCAGCTGGACTTACTGCCGGTTTATATGCTTCTAGAGCAAAACTAAAAACTTTAATAATAGAAAAACTTGTAGACGGTGGACAAATTGTAGGTACTGCTGATGTAGAAAATTATCCAGGCGCACCTGAAGATACTACTGGACCAAGTTTAATTGAGAGAATGAGTTTGCAAGCAAAAAGTTTTGGAGCTGAAAAAGTTTATGAGAATGTTGTTGAAATTGACTTGGAGTCTCAGCCTAAAATAATAAAGACTGACGAAAATGAATATCAAGCAAAAACTGTAATAATTGCAACTGGAGCAAAGCCAAAAAAAATTGGATGTCCAGGGGAAAGTCAATTTGCCGGAAGAGGAATATCTTATTGTGCAACTTGTGATGGACCATTTTCTGAAGGTATGCACACATATGTAATTGGTGGTGGAGATGCAGCAGTTGAAGAAGCAATTTTCTTAACTAAATTTGCTAAAAAAGTTACTATAATTCACAGAAGAGACAGTTTAAGAGCTGCAAAATCTATTCAAGAGAAGGCTTTTAATAATGATAAAATTGATTTTATGTGGAATTCACAGGTAGTTGAAGTAAAAGGTGAAAAATTCATACAATCTTTTGTAGTTGAAGATACTGTAACTGGAGATAAAAGAGAAATTTTCCCAGATGATGGACAAAAACGTCATTCTATATTTGTATTTATTGGATTTAACCCAAATAATGAATTATTTGAAGATAAAGTTGACTTGTACATGGGTTATTTAGCTACTAATGAAAATATGGAAACTAATGTTACAGGAGTATATGGAGCAGGAGATATTAGAGTAAAAAGTCTTAGACAAGTTGTAACTGCTACATCAGATGGAGCAATTGCAGCTGTTAGTGCAGAAAAGTATATTGAAACATTTAATGTTTAATCAACATCGATGGATATATATCCATCGATATTACATAAATAAGATAAAAGAGGATATAATTTGAAATCTGTTCTTGGAAATTTTTATAAAGGAGTAGGTAAATTTTTTGAATTACTTACTGATGGAATAATATATATATTAAATTTAATTGTGACTTTAATAGATAATGTAAAAAAACTATTAGGAATTTTTTCTATGTTTTTTATTATACTATTGTTTAATCCTTTTTTACTGTATGCTTTATTATCTGATTCTAGAATAATTTTATTGTTTGTAATCTTATTTATTGTACCTTTACTAGGAAGAGGTTTAATTAATTATTTAAAGTATTTACAATTTATGCTAACAGAATTTTTTTACGATAGAGCAGATTATTACTTATTAGGCAAGGACTCCAGAGGCAGCCTAGGTGATTATGGTAAAGAATACAATAGGAGAAAATGGGAGCAAGAAAGAAGAGAGTCTGAAGAGCGTGCTAGACAGCAGCAACGAATGTGGGAAGAAATGTTCAGACAATATTATGAACAGATGGGTAGAGGTGGATATACCACATATGGAAGAAGAACTACTCATGAGCGAGGCCCTTATGGAGATCCCTTTGGGAATCAAGGGAATATATATAATCCAACAGGTGACTTTATTAAAAAGTATGAAGAAAGCTGTAAAATTTTAGGTCTTCCTCCTACCACAGATAAGTATGAAATAAAATTAGCTTATAGAAAATTAGCTAAGCAATATCATCCAGATATAAATAAAGCTCCAGATGCAACTAAAAAATTTCAAGAGATTAATGAAGCAAATGAATTTTTATCTGATTCAAATATTCAAAGATACGAACAATTAAAAAAGCAAGCAAATTAAAACCTTCTCAAAGATTTTAAACCTTTGAGAAGGTTTTATTATTTAATGGTGCTTACCCAAGCTTCAAAAAAATCATATTCTCTTAAACCATATACCATTTCACCAATAAATTTTCCATCTGAATCTACAATGAATGTAGTAGGTACAAATTGTATATGCATTAATACCTCTTCTATTATTTGGTCATTAGGTATTATGTTCGAATATTTTACGCCAGTTTGTTCTACAATCTTTTTAGCAGCTTCTAGATTAATTTCGGATTCAGAGTAAGTGTCGCTAATAATGCCAATAACTTGAAAATCATCTCCACCAAGAGTTTCTTGGAGTTTTTGCAAATCAGGCATTTCTATAACACATGGTCTACAATTAGTTGCCCATACATTAACAAGTGTATATTTATTTTCGAATATTGATGAATCAATTGGATTATCATTTAAGTCTACAGAATTCAAAAGAGATAAATCAAAAATATCTTTTTCTTCATTTTCTTTTTCTTCTGGTAAATCCCCAGGTTGATTTTGTGATACAGATGTCTCTATTATTTCTTCTTCGATCTCTGTTTTTGATTCAATATTTTTATTTCCACAAGATGAAAATATTATTATTCCTAAAAGCAAGAATATAAATTTAGTTAGTTTCATACATTTCTCCTTTATATTTTCTTTAGTTAACAATCTAATTCTTAAGAATTATTTACAATAACTTACATTATAACATTAATCAAATTTTTATAGTATAATAAACTAGCATGGAGGGGAATATGAAAATACTAATAACAACAGATTGGAATTTAACAGATATTAACGGAGTTGCTATTTCAGTTTCAAATTTATATAACGAATTGATTAATATGGGACATGATGTAAGGATATTAACTCTCTCAAAAAGCATCCATTCTCATAAGGAAGACCATATATATTATATTAAAAGTATCCCTTTTAATGTATACCCAAATGTTAGAATTAGTGTACTACTTTTTGACGAACTTTTTGATGAAATAGTTGATTGGAAGCCAGATGTAATTCATAGTCAGTGTGAATTTTTCACATACACTTATGCTAAGATAATTGCAAAGAGATCTAATGCTCCAATTGTTCACACATACCATACTATGTATGAAGATTACTCTGAATATTTGAAAATAAAAAAAGAATTGGGAAAATATGTTGTAGCATTTATGTCAAAAGCTCGTTTGCGGGATGCTACTATAGTAATAGCTCCTACTAATAAAGTGAGAAATAAATTAAAAAATTATGATATTACACAAGATATTAAAGTAATACCTTCAGGAATTGATTTATCCAAATTCAATATTGAGGTTACAAAGGAAGATATTTTAGAATTTAGAAATAAATACCAAATACCAGAAAGTTCTAAGATTCTACTTTATTTAGGCCGTTTGGGTAAGGAAAAAAATCTTATACAGTTGTTAGACTACTTTAAACAGGTAGTAGAGGATAAAGATGATATTATTTTATTACTTGTAGGTGGGGGACCATTTCAGTCTGAAGTAGAAAAAGAAATAAAAAAGCTAGGGTTAGAACATAAGGTGAAAATGACAGGAATGGTAAAACCGTCTGAAGTTCCAATGTTTTATAAGTATGGGGACATTTTTGTTTCAGCTTCCCAAAGCGAAACACAAGGCCTAACATATATAGAAGCTATGTCAAATGGACTGCCTCAAGTATGTAAATTTGATGAGTGTTTAGAAAATGTT
>JAAYEN010000198.1 GCA_012728775.1 Tissierellia bacterium | reverse complement strand
CCAATAATTACTCCTATTACCAAAACAAACCAAGGTATAAGAAGCAATATAGAATTTATACTTCCGACAAAATTGTTTAGTAAGTTTTTGATTAGATTAAAGAATCCACCAAATTTTATACTTAATCCAGTTACACCTGAGTCGATAGCTTCTAAGTCTATTGCCAAATTTACTGGAAAATCATCACGTCTAAGGGAAGCTTCTTCGCCTTCTATATTTAGTGCTGCTTTTATTTTATCTGCATCAGGAGCTTCTAACCATTCATCTAGTAGCTCACTATGCTCATTTAAAAACCATTTCGCCGTGGTGACGTAATCCGCTCCACTTTCTTGCATATAGGCTAGTGCCTCTGAAGTCAATTTACTAGAGGTTTTGTACTTGGAAAGAAATGCAACAGCTTCAGCGTTATCGCCATTATAAAAATCGTTACTCACTCCCACAGTTACGTTAACTGCCGGCAGTGCAGATTTTCCTTCTTTGTAGGTGGCTTCGTCGTAAGGTTCGTCCTCAAGTAAAACCATATCATACATTCCCAAAAGCCAAGTCGGTTCCCAGTAATACGCAGCTACTGCCTCGCCCCTTTCGTAAGCAGAGGAAATCGCCGTAGCTAGTGCCGCTTCTGAACCAGGCCTAAAGTAAATAAAATTTTCGTCCAAATTGTAATGCAAATACTTCTTGTTCATAATTTGATCCACTTCCCATCCGGGAATGGCACCATAGACTCTACCCTTCGTAGGAGTCTCTTCATCTTGGAATACATCAGGATAATTTTTCAAATCCCAAACATATTTTAAATCCGGCGCACTGGCTTCGATTCCCCTTTCACTATCACCTTCTATGACATAGCGAGGAACGTAAAATCCTTGGAAATTGTCGTCGAAATTCGTGCCTAATTCTTTAAATCTGTCTTTGTCCTTATCTTCTTCGTATGTGCTTATATTTGCAGTCCATATTTCCATATGGCCGTCGATCTCACCGGATAAAAGTCCTTGGTGAGTTACTGGCGTGGAACCGCTAATCTCGCTCCATGTGTACCCGTACAATTCTTCTAAGATAGTTCCTGCAACAGCATTATGAAACTTTATGCTATCCCATCCTGCATCTGCGAATTTGATTTCTTTTTTTCCCGTAGTGTTTTCACCACAACTTGATAGCAACATTGAAATCAACAAAACTAATGTCACTATTTTTAATACATTCTTTTTTCTTGTCATTTTTTTCTCCGTTGTTTATTTATTAAAATTAACGTTGGAGTTTTGTTTCTAAGCATTAAAAAAACCATGGAAAACTTGGAGCTCCATGGTTAATAAAACACAACATAAAACTCCCTTTTCGCTTACGAAGTTAGCTGACGGGTTAGGACAAAGGGTATCCTTCATGACGATTCACCCCAGAAACTTGGTTCCTCCGCTTCTTGTAAAAGAATTAAGCGTTAATTAATTTCACCTATATATTGTATCACAGAGATTTTTTCTAATCAATAATTTTTTCTCTTCCAAATAATATAAAGTCTTTAAATACGTTAAGTTTAAAAAATACCCCTACAACTATTGAGACT
>JAAYEN010000226.1 GCA_012728775.1 Tissierellia bacterium | reverse complement strand
GCTACGGTTATGTTCATGCTAAAATGTCTAGCACTGGTGCTGTCGTAATCTGGCCTAACTATTATTTTATTGTCTTCTCTTTCGATTTTAATAAATCCGTAGTTTTGAGATACGAATCTATCATCGAATCTTACATCTGCTCTAGCTTCTACTTCTTCATTGTCCCAAGAATAGATATTAATTTTACCATTTCTATTTATTACTTCTAATTTCGGATTTTCTTCTCCAAGGATATTTTCAGTTACAACTCTCTCAGCTTTGTTTTTTTGTTCCAAATTGCTTTTAAATTTAATGCTGATATCTTCGAAGTCGAAGTTGTTGATATATTCCTTAGTTTCTTTTCCAATTTTCGCTGCAGCTTGTGCAAATTTTTCAACAAATTGAGTTGTATCAAAACCTGAAAATTGGGAATAGTCGTTTTTCTTTTTAGTATCTTTTATGGATTCTAGTAGAGATAATGCTTCGTCTTCGGTGATTTTTCCTTCTCTAAGCATTCTCAATATAATTTTTTTCTCTTCACTCATTGTATTCATGGTTACTCCTTTTAATTTTATTAATTATTGTTCTAGACTAGCTAGTAAACTTGTCGCTTCTTCTGCCGTAATTTGTCCTTCGTCTAACATATTTAGAATTTCTAATCTTGAGTCTTCTAAGTTTACGCTGTGGCCTAGGGATTTAATTACATTATCCAATTTATTTCTAACTGTGGGATAGGAAACTCCCATCACCTTTTCAATTTCTTTAATGCTACCTCTGTTCATAACGAAAATTTCAATAAATTCTAGATCTTCTTGGGACATTTTAGAAAATTTACTTCCTGGAAAATATCCTCTAACTTCTGTGCCGCAGTCTTCGCATTGGTAAGTAGTAGTAACTAACTCTCCATCACATGTTGGGCATTTGTCTAAATATTCTTTCATACGCACCTCTTTATTTTTATAAAATTTATAGTCAATTTACTTTCTTGAACTTATTATACCATATAATGAAAAAATGTAAACACAAAAATTAAAATAATTAATAAAAATATTAAAATAATCAAAAATAATCCTTTAATCAATAAAGATTCCTATAATTATTATAAGATAAACTGCAATGGATATTAAAGTAGTTTCCAAACCTGCTTTGCTAATAGCTTAATTATTGCCAAAAAGGGTATAAATTATCAAATATGAGGGGTGTTATTATGGATTACGCAAAAAAATTAATTGTTGATTATATAAAGAAAAATGAAAAATCCCAGGACAATTTAAAACTGGGTCCTGAGTACGAATATATAATAGTAAAGCGAGATACTTATGAATCTGTTTCTTATTATGGAGAAAGAGGAGTAGAATATATTTTCAATCGCTTAAAGGATTTAGGATGGAAGCCTTATTATGAAGGGGAGCATCTGCTTTCCTTGACCCTAGATGGAATGACTATAACCACAGAGCCAGGGGGCCAAGTGGAATTTAGTTCTACTCAAAAAGAAATGATATCGGAATTAGAAGTATATTATTTTAGATTTTTAAATGACATACTTCCGATTTTAGATGAATTGGAATACGATATTTTAGGAATTGCATATCACCCTGTTACTAAAATAGAAGATATTAATCTTTTGCCAAAGAAAAGATACGACGCCATGTTTGAATATTTTAAAACCCACGGAACTATGAGTCATAATATGATGAAGGGAACTGCTGGGCTACAATTGTCTTTAGATTACACATCCGAAGAAGATTTTATAAAAAAATTCGTGGTATCCAATACCATTACAAATGCTTTTTACACTCTATTCGACAACGGCTACTTCTTCCAAAGTGAGCCTACTAATCACGCTATTAGAGCAAAAATTTGGGAAAATACGGACCCTGATAGATCGGGACTTCCTAGGAATGCATTTATCGATAATTCTTATGAAGGTTACGCTGAGTATTTGGTAAATACAACTGCGATATTCGGTTTTGTAGATGGGCAAATGGTACCTACAGGGGATAAAAAAATTGGCGAATTGTTAAATGAAAACTCTACACAAGAAGAATTAGAACATCTTATGACTATGGTGTTTCCAGATGTACGAGTAAAAAAATTCATAGAACTTAGAATGATGGACTCTGTACCTTATCCTTATAATTTCGCTGCTTATGCTTTACTAAAGGGTTTACTATATAATGAAGAGAACTTGAATATATTATATGAAGAGTTTAAAGATTTATCTCTCCAAGTACTTTTAAAAACTAGGGAAGATATGTATGTATATGGAAATGAAGGAAAATTTTTAGACAAAACTTTAAAAGAGTGGACTAAGATATATATTTCTATGGCAGAAAATGTTTTAGGAGAAGAAAAAAAATATCTAGAGCCTTTGAAAGAACTCATAGAAACAGAAGGAAGTTTCTATTTTAAAACTGAAAGAATATATGAAGAGACGAAGAACATAAAAAAAGCAGTAGAGTTTAATAGCTTAAACAGGAGGACATATGCACGCAGATAAAGTAATTAATGAATATATAGAAATGATCAAATCCAATCCGGAAAAATACGCTAAGGACTTCCAAGTGGCGAAGGAAATGGCTCTTAAATCCACTGCCTATTACAAAGGTGAACCAGTTCCTTTTAATTACCAACCATTTTTGATAGATCCTATTGACGTAGATACTTTCAAATACATTTTGGATTCCATTTTGAAAATTGGAAACAAGGTGACTAAGGAATATATCAAAAATCCTGAATATAGAAAACTTTTTGATTTTCCTAAATTTATCGAAGAAATGATACTAGTAGACAATGGATATGATGTAATAGCTCCCATGGGGCGTTTTGACATTTTCTTCCAAGATAGAGAGGATTTTATGTTTTGTGAAATCAATACTGACGGATCCTCGGCTATGAACGAAGATTTAGTATTG
>JAAYEN010000339.1 GCA_012728775.1 Tissierellia bacterium | reverse complement strand
CCAGCACGTTTTTCCATAATTTTGTCTGACATCTCTTTTCCAATTTTTGCACAATCAATAAAATCTTCTTCTTTAGGAGCACCTTTTGCCTCTGCTGTTGCTTCTAATAAGTTAAATCCAGATTCTTCTGCAAAAGCCTTCAATTCTTTTAAGGCGCCTCCCCCCCAACTGTATGAACCAAATACACCTAAAGTATGATTTTTCATCTTTTGATTTTTAAGGGTAGTAACTAAATTGGCCATAGGTGGGAATAAGGCATTGTTATAGGTACAAGAACCTAGTATAATCCCCTCATATCTCCATAAATCCGCTAATAGATATGATAAATGAGTCTTAGAAACGTCATAAATTTTAACGTTTTTGATTCCTCTTTCAGCGATAGTTCTAGCTACTGTTTCAGCCATTTTTTCTGTATTTCCATACATGGAGCCATATATTATTACAACTCCCTCTTCAGTTTCTTGGTTAGCAAGTTGTTTATATAAGTTAATAATTCGCTTTGGATTTGTTCTCCATACTGGTCCATGTACTGGACATACCATTTTAATATCTAGTGGAGATAGTTTTGCCAAAGCATTTTTTACTAGCTGGCTAAATTTACCAATAATATTAGTATAATATCTTACTGTATCGTCAAGATAAAATTCCCAGTTGATTTCATCATCAAATATCGCCCCAGAAAGAGATCCAAAGGAACCAAAGGCATCTTGAGAAAATAATGTACCTGTAGATTCTTCATAACTTACCATAGATTCCGGCCAGTGTACCATTGGAGTTAAATAAAATGTAAGTTCGGTATCACCTAAATCTAGTTTATCTCCATCCCCTACTTCTACAAAATTCTTTTCATAGGAAAATCCATTGTAGCCTTCTAGATCAAAATAATTTTCTATAAATTCTTTAGTTTTTTTATTTCCTACAAGTTTAACATCGGGATAGATATCCAACACTGTGGTAAGTGAACCAGAGTGGTCAGGCTCCATGTGATGGACTATTAAATAATCTAAAGGTCTTCCCTCCAAAGTAGTTTGCAATTTTTCCACGAAGTTTCCAGATTTATTAATTTTAACCGTATCCAAAAGTGCAGTCTTTTCTCCAGTGTATAGATATGAATTATAACTAACACCATTTTCTAACGGCCAAATATTTTCAAATAACCTAGTTTCCCTGTCGTTTACTCCAATGTACTTCCAATTTTTGTTAATGTCTACTGATAAATATCCCATATATTCCTCCTATTTTAGTTCCAAATAAACTGGACAATGATCTGAACCCATAATATCACTATGAATTTGTGCACTTTTCATATTCTCAACTATTTTTTCTGATACCAGGAAATAATCAATTCTCCAACCAGCATTCCTTTCCCTTGCCTTGGTTAAATAACTCCACCAAGTATAAGCTCCTTCAAGATCAGGATAAAAATGTCTAAAACTATCCACAAATCCACTTTCTAAAAGCTGGGTAAATCTACCTCGCTCTTCATCTGTAAATCCAGCACTTCTTCTATTAGTGCTAGGGTTTTTTAAATCTATTTCTTTATGGGCGACATTTAAATCTCCACATAAGATTACAGGTTTAATTTCATCTAGTCGATTTAAAAAAGCTCTAAATTCATCTTCCCAAATCATCCTGTAATCCAGTCTTTCCAATTTCCTTTTTGCGTTGGGAGTATATACTACTACAAAATGAAAATCTTCAAATTCTAGAGTAATCACCCTGCCTTCAGTGTCATGTTCTTCAAGCCCTAATCCGTAACTGACATTTAACGGTTTTATTTTTGTAAATATGGCAGTTCCTGAATATCCTTTTTTATCTGCATAATTCCAATACTCATAATATCCAGGTATATCCATTTCGATTTGCCCTTTACTTAATTTTATTTCTTGGAGGGCAAAAATGTCTGCATCAATTTCAGAAAAATAGTCCATGAACCCCTTCGTCATAGCTGCTCTTAAACCGTTTACATTCCATGAAACTAACTTCATATACACCTCTTATCTTTTATATTTAATAATTATCTAAAAAATT
>JAAYEN010000073.1 GCA_012728775.1 Tissierellia bacterium | reverse complement strand
TTAGATTTTACTTGAAAATTTTTAAAAAGGGATTCAAACAAATCTGTATATTTAAATTCCTTGTCGAAAGGGTGATGATTATTTCTGTAATTTTCCTTTTCTATAAGGAATTTATCATAAAATTCTTGAAAGTCTATTTTTTCTTTATCTATTATAGAATT
This sequence comes from Tissierellia bacterium, assembly GCA_012728775.1. The sequence continues at coordinate 5,881 of JAAYEN010000073.1, read as the reverse complement.
ATAAACGCCCCGGAGGGATTCTATATTCTGGTTTACCTCCTCATATACTAAGGTATTTCCATAATCAAAAAATATCATTTTTGGTCTCATCTTAGCATTATCCTTTCGTCATATTTCTCCGATTTTATTTTTTCATAGAGTTTATAGTATCTTTTTGGAGAAATCTTTTTAGTATCTTCTATATAATTAATCATATTCCCTAAGAATTTTACATCTCCTCCTAGGTAGCCTTGGGTCAATCTTTCTATATTTTCTCTAGTGGAACAATCGCAAAATTTTTCAGTACAACCTACACAGTTTTCTAAATTTCTAGAAATTTCCCCAATAAAGTATTCGTCTTTTTTCTTTTCATTTCCTTTAAAAATAATATATATAGAGCCAGCAATGCCCATTAATAATGCCAAGTATAAAAGCTTATTTATATTGAAAGTCTCAAATACTCCCCAAAGGGAAGTCATTCCAAAGAATAAAAATAGTACCGAAGCGATGATATTCATGGTAACTTCTGGGATTTTCTTTTTCAAAATTCTTCCTACAAATATTCCAATTATGCTAACTACCATCATGGAAGAAAAGGTAGCAGCAAAAACTAAAAGTTTATTCTCAGCCATTGCCCCCATGGTCATGGCTAAGATTTGAGTCTTGTCTCCTAATTCTCCTACAAAAAAAGTAGAGGCTATGGTAACGACTGGACCAAGATGACTGAAATAGCTTTTTTTAATATCATCTTCTTCGTCGTATTCTAGTCTCAAATTGGATAATCCAAAAACTAAAAAGATTATCGCCGCCAAAATTTGGATATAGTCCATATCCACATATTGGGATATAAAGCTAGCTGCAATAATGGCTAATCCGTGATTTAAGCCTATTCCCAAAGCTATACCAATTATTACAGTAGATAATTTATATTTCGTCGCAAATGCAAGGGAGAGTAATTGGGATTTATCTCCCATCTCCGCTACAAATACTAATAAAAAAGCTTCTAAAAAATTACTCATAATACTCCCTAATATCTAACTTCTATTAAAAATAAACCTTGGGCAGGAGCTGTAAATCCTGCTTTACTTCTATCCTTATGAATAAGTGAATTTTCTAAAAAATCCACCGGTAATTTTCCTCGACCAATATCGCACAAGCTTCCTACAATTATCCTTATCATATTTCGCAAAAATGACTTTCCGTGAAAAGTAATCTCTACAAAATCTCCACATCTTTGAATATCTATGGAATAAATTGTTCGAATTCCATCCTTTACGACAGAATCTCTGCCCATAAAAGAGGTAAAGTCATGGGTTCCTATTATACCCATAACTCCAGATTTCATCAATTCTATATCCAATTTATGTGGGAAATTAAAAGAAAATTCGTCATAAACTCCAGAGCGGTTTTTGTTATTGTAAATTACGTATTTGTAAACTTTGCTTTTTGCATCAAAACGAGCGCTAAAGTTTTCATCTACAAATTTTGCATCCACTATACTAATATCCCTAGGTAGATGATAATTAATAACCTTTGGCATATTTCCTATATCTATTGTAGTTTCTACGTGGAAGTTCACTACTTGTCCTAGGGCGTGGACTCCTGCGTCCGTCCTTCCAGATGCCACTACTGAAATATTTTCTTTAAATGTTTTAGAAAGGGCTTCTTCTAAAACTTCTTGTACCGATAAAACATTAGGTTGCCTTTGGAATCCACAGTAGTGTTTTCCTTTATATTGAACCGTTAATGCTACATTAGCCATATAAACCTTTCAAATAATAAAATTCCTATAAAATATATTAAACAAAGTCCCAAAATCAAAAAGTCATTGGTTTTTAATTCTAGGGGATTTAGTTTAGTTCTGCCTTTGTCTCCGTTATAACATCTAGCTTCCATAGCTATACTTAATTCGTCTGCTCTATTTATGGAACTTAATAATAAAGGAACTATTAATGGAACCATATTTTTAGCTCGATTAATAATATTTCCCGACTCGAAATCCGCACCCCTGGCCATTTGGGCTTTTAAAATTTTATCCGTCTCGTCAATTAGAGTAGGAATAAATCTCAAAGCTATGGTAATCATCATTGCCAGTTCATGGGCAGGAAATCCCACCTTTTTTAGAGGACTCAAAAGCCCTTCTATTCCATCTGTCAAAGTTACAGGAGATGTAGTGAGAGTTAATAAGCTAGTTCCTAAAACTAACAAACTCAATCTTACAGCCATTCTAAGAGCTAGGATAACTCCTTCCTTGCTTACACTTGCAGGACCTATTGTAAATAAAGGTGTACCTTGGGTAAATAAAATATTTATAATAAATGTGATTAAAATAATCCATCTCAAAGGTTTAAGACCTCGAAATATCATTTTTAATGGCAATTTAGAAGCCAAAGTAGCTGCTATAACCCATAAAACCATAAGTCCGTAACCTAGAAAGCTTTGAATCATAAATAAAAAAACTATATAGACAAAAATTATTAGAATTTTTATCCTAGGATCTGTCTTGTGGATTACAGAGCCTGTGGGGAGGTATTGGCCTACTGTAATGTCTTTAAGCATTTTCTTTCCCCCTTAGTACTCTTTCTATTTCAATTTTCGCATCTTCTATATTAATAATATCCGTATTTACATCTATTCCTTTGGATTTTAATGCTTTCATAAAACTGGTAATCTGGGGAACGCCCAATCCAATCTGAACCAATTCTTCTTCATGGCGAAATACATTTATTGGACTGTCGTCCATAAATACTTTTCCACCTTCCATAACTACTATTCTGTCTACCAATCTCGCAACATCGTCCATGCTATGAGAAACTAGAATTACAGTAATTCCCAATTCTTCATAAATTCTTTTTATTTCATCTAAAATGTCGTCACGACCCTTGGGGTCTAGTCCAGCCGTTGGCTCATCCAATACCAAAACCTTGGGGTTCATAACCAAAACTCCAGCTATGGCTGCCCTTCTTTTTTCTCCCCCTGATAAGTCCATGGGGGATATATCTTTAAATTCCTCATAGGGAAGTCCAACTCTATCCATGGCGTCTTTAACCATGATTTCTGTTTCTTCTGGTGAATAACCTAAGTTCAATGGTCCAAAAGCCACATCTTTGGCGATGGTTTCTTCAAAAAGCTGATGTTCTGGGTATTGAAAAACCAGTCCAATTTTTTGACGAATTTTGGCCTTATTAATTTTAGCATCCTTTAGGGATTCTCCTTCTATAATTACTTCTCCAATTGTAGGCTCCACTAAACCGTTAAAATGTTGAATTAAAGTAGACTTTCCGGATCCTGTATGTCCTATAATCGCAACAAATTCTCCCTCGTCTATCTCTAGATTAATATTATCTAAAGCTCTTACTTCAAAGGGAGTGCCTTGGGAGTAAATATAACTTACGTCTTTTAATTGAATTAGCATATTCTTTCAACTAACTCCTCTATATTTAATACTTTATAATCTTCTAATAATCCATCTTTATTGAGTTCATAAGCTAGTTCCGTTACTTGGGGAACATCTAGGCCTATGGATTTTAATTCTTCTACTTTGGAAAATACTTCTCTAGGAGTTCCTTCTAAATAAACTTCTCCATCGTTCATAACCACTACTCTATCAGCATTAACTGTCTCTTCCATATTGTGGGTTATAAGTAATATAGTCTTATTTTCTTCTTCATTTAATTTGTAAATGGTTTCGATAACTTCTCTTCTTCCTATGGGATCTAGCATGGCAGTTGGCTCATCTAAAATGATACAACTAGGATTCATAGCCAGTATTCCAGCAATTGCAATTCTTTGTTTTTGCCCACCACTTAAAAGATGGGGCGCGTGATATAAAAATTCACTCATCCCCACTATTTTCAAAGAGTTATCCACTCGCTTTCTTATCTCTTCCCTAGGAATTCCTATATTTTCAGGACCAAAAGCCACCTCTTCTTCTACGATAGTAGTGACCATTTGGTTGTCTGGATTTTGAAAAACCATACCAGCAGTTCTTCTTATATCCCAGATTTTGTCCTCGTCTTTTGTATTCATATCTTTGATATATATATCCCCTGAAGTAGGAATGTATAAACCGTTTAAAAGTTTTGCCAATGTAGATTTACCAGAACCGTTATGTCCAATAATAGCCACAAATTCTCCATCTGATACATCCAAATTGATTCCTTTTAAGGCATAATCTTCATTTTCTTCATCAGTGTTATATTTAAAATTAACATCTTGTACCTTAATCATCTATTGTCCCCTTGTGATTTTGTTTTTCTATTATAACATAAAAACAAATAGAATTTACTAATTAGTAGATAAAGTCCTAGTTTTACAGAAAAAAGCCCTGAAAATTCAGAGCTATCCACAAAGGTCTCCATATCATTCTTTTTCGAGTTCCCTCGGGCCGGCGGGCCATATACGCTCGAAAAAGAATGATATTCCGACCTTAATAAAAATTTTGTCATCATTCTGAAATCTAAAATTCAGAGCTTTTATTTTTACTTATGCCAATTCTCAAAATACTCTGGTGGGATACTTAATCTACTTGGTCCTCCGTACATATCATTGGCAGTGTTGTAGCTTTCGACTGCTATTAAAACTATTTCGTCACTTAAAAACAGTATTGGATATCTATTTTCAGATTCCATAATGTAATTGAACATCCCATAGGATTCTTCTAATTTTTCCTTATTCCATTCCATCTTCAAGGATGTGTATAGGGTTTGGAAAATCCAATTGTCCATTGGAGAGCCATACAATCTGGAGTGATCGAAATAATATTGGATATTATAGATATATGGAGTGTTTCCGAATTTATTTGAGACATCAAAAACCACTTCAAAATCCATAAGATTCGCAAGTCTTGCCATTTGTATATCTGTAGCTGCTACGTTATAGGATCTGTAATTTCTTTTTACTCCGTCAATTTTATCCACGACTGTGACAGCATCCTCAGCAATTCTATCGATATATCCTGTTTCTGTTCCAGTCCTAATTCCTATTGGTAGACTTCCTCTCAAGTCATCGTCTACTACGCTTATTGCCATTATCAAAAAGTTAAAATCTGAAATGGAATTTATATCTTTTATTATATCTAAGGCCTCTTTTACGTCTATGCCCTTTAAAATTTCTTCTATGTCGATATTATTCATATCAGTGATATTGTCTCTGCCGATTATATCGATAATAAATTGAGGGGGAGTCCAAAGTATTTGAACGTGGGCACCTTCCACAACTTCTTCAGTTAAAAACTTTGCAGAAGTAGTCATATCAAAGGGGAATTCGTATCCGTCCTTGTCTCTAATGACTATCATATGATTGTCTATTTTAGAAACCTCATAGACTTCAGCTTCACTGTAATCTATTAATACTTGAGGTGGCAGTTTTACTCGGGAATTATCGTAATCGTCAAAATACATCAAAACTACATCATTGTATCCAAAGTTATATCCTGTTGGAAAATGTCCCACATCTTCTAAGGTAAAGACTTTCGTTATTCCTCCAATCATAGATTGGGCAGAAAATTGTAGCTTTGAATTTACAGGAGTCACAATTCTACGAATTTCTTCTTTTCCTTGGAATTTTTCTATATCTCCAAATACTATTACCTTGGCTTCTCTACGAGTTTCAAAGTATTCATCATAACCCATGTAGACGTTTTTTATAGGTTTTCTTCTTTTAGCATAAATTTCAAATATTTCAGCTAGAGCCTTCACTTCTCTCAGGGCATTTTTTTCTATATCAGCTGCAAATATTCTAGTGTCCACAGTAATTTCTGCATCTATGTCTCCTACAATTATGGTATTGGTTTCTGTGTAATTGTCTAAAATTTCTGTATCGTCTACGGAAGAAACAATTTTTTCAGAAACGTCAAACCATCCTCCTGGAATAGCTAAATCTCTAGGATTTCCCAGTTCTA
>JAAYEN010000075.1 GCA_012728775.1 Tissierellia bacterium | reverse complement strand
TTTTACACTTTCTCTAAGTGCTCTATCTACTCTTCTTTTAGAATCTCTTTCTGCTATGGAATCTCTCTTGTCGTAGAGTTTCTTTCCTTTAGCTACTGCTATTTCCATTTTGACATTACCTTTACTCAAATATAGTCTTAAAGGAACTACAGTAACTCCTTGTCTTTGGACTTCGTCGTGGAGTTTTTTAATTTCTTTTTTATGGAGCAGGAGTTTTCTTCTTCTTATTGGATCTTCGTTGAAAATATTTCCTTGTTCATAAGGGCTTATATGCATGTTCTCGATGAAAGCTTCTTGATTTTTAAAAGAAATATAGGCATCTTGAATATTGGCACTTCCTTGTCTAATGGACTTTACTTCCGTGCCTTTTAAGACAAGTCCCGCCTCGTACACATCTTCAATAAAATATTCGTGGCGTGCCTTTCTATTGGTAACTAAATTGCCATCTGGTTTTTTATTCTTCGCCATGCTTCATATCCTCTGTTACAAATATAAAATCTATTATGCTTTTTTCCTTGTCCACGTGATAGACTTCTACTTCTACCCTATCTCCCAAGGCGTATTCTTTATGAGAGTTCTCACCTCTAGCTACTAATCTATCTTCATCAAATACATAATAATCGTCGCTCATGGAATTATAACTTACCAAACCTTCTACAGTATTTTCTAATTCCACAAATATTCCAAAACTAGTAACTCCTGAAATAAGTCCTTCAAATCTTTCGCCAATAAAGCGTTCCATATACTCAGCTTTTTTGATTTTTTCCACATCACGTTCTGCCTCTTCTGCAGTTCTTTCAGTTTTAGAACTGTGTTCAGCCACATCTGGCAAAATTCTTTCGTAATGTTCTACTTTTTTAGAATTCATCTTTCCATTTATATTGTCTTTAATTATCCTGTGGATTTGTAAGTCTGGATAACGTCTTATGGGAGCTGTAAAATGGGAATAATATTTTGAAGAAAGTCCAAAGTGTATGTCGTTTACTTCAGAGTATTTTGCTTTTTTCAATGATCTAAGCATCATTCTGCTAACTACAGCCTCTTCTTTTTTTCCTGCTATATCTTCTATAATATGTTGAAGTTCTCTAGGATGAATTTCATTTTGAATTCCCTTAACGGAATATCCAAGTCCTCTAATAAAATGCAAAAATACATTTAATTTTTCTTCGTCAGGATATTCGTGAATTCTATATAAGAATGGAATTTCAGCCCAAAAATAGCTTTCTGAAACAGTTTCATTGGTAATAAGCATAAACTCTTCAATCAATCTATTACTAATTCTTCTTTCCAGTTTGTAAATATCTACTACTTTTCCATCTTCGTCTACTTCTATATAGCCTTCTGCAAAATTAAAGTCAATGGCTCCTTTTTCGTGGCGTTTTTTATTTAAAATTTCCATAAGTTCAGCCATAATGTCCAAAACCCTTGCAACTTCTGAACCTAATTTTTCTAATGCTTCCGAATCTTTGGTTTCCAAATAATCTGATACATCGTCATATACCAATCTGGCTTTGGAATTAATTACCGATTCTACAATTTGGCTATTAACTACTTTTCCTTGTTTGTTAATTTCCATAAGTACAGACATAGTAAGTCTGTCCACATCTGGATGAAGAGAACAAATTCCATTGGATAATTCTGGCGGGAGCATAGGAATCACTCTATCCAAGAGATAAACAGAATTTCCTCGAAGTTTAGCTTCTTTGTCTATAGCAGAGCCTTCCTTTACGTAATGAGCCACATCTGCTATATGAACTCCTAAATAATAATTTCCATTTTCTAGGATTTTTGCTGATATAGCATCGTCTAAATCCTTTGCATCTGCTCCGTCAATTGTAAAAATAAGTTCTTCCCTTAAGTCCAT
>JAAYEN010000312.1 GCA_012728775.1 Tissierellia bacterium | reverse complement strand
TTGATATGATAAAGGGGAAATTGAAAAAGAACTGATAGGTGAAAAAATGGGAGAAAATGTTAACAAGAAAATTTCTTTGTTAGAACTATTTCTAACCTTCTTTAGAATTAATGCTATAACTTTTGGCGGTGGCTATACGATTGTGGCTGTCCTTCGAGATGAATTTATGCTTAGAAAAAAAATAATAAGCGAAGAAGAAATGCTGGATTTGGTGGCTATTGCTCAATCAGGTCCAGGGGCTATGGCTATAAATACCTCGGTATTGATCGGTTATAAACTAAGAGGAGTAGCAGGAGCTATAACTTGTATGTTAGCATCAGTTGCGCCTTGTATAATTGTTATTTCAATTATTTCTTTATTTTATCAAGAATTTCGTACTAATTTTTATATAAATGCAGCACTTATGGGAATGAGTGGAGTTATTTCTGCGGTTTTAGTAGTAACAACTATAGGTATGGCTAGAAATGTTTTGAAACAAAGAGCAGTTTTATCTGGCGGTATTATGATTGTAGCTTTTCTGTTGAGTTTTGTATTTAATGTCAATTCTGCATTAATTATATTTGGATTTGGTATATTGGGGTTGATATTATTTAGCGTTATAGATGAAGGAGGAGGCTATAATATATGATGATTTTAATTGAATTGTATGTTCAGTTTTTTATTATAGGAATCACATCCTTCGGTGGAGGATACGCTGTTTTGCCCTTAATAAATACTATGGTAGTGGAGGGCAAGGGGTGGTTATCAGTTCAGGAAATGACGGACTTAGTATCTATTTCAAATATGACACCAGGACCAATAGCGATAAACTCCGCTACTTTTGTTGGAACTAAAATGGGTGGACTCCCTGGATCCATAGCTGCAACTATGGGAGTAGTAACACCGTCATTTATACTAATGTTAATATTAGCATATCTTCTGTTTTCATCTAATAGAAAGTTGAAATTTTTAGAAAAAATGCTTAAAACATTAAGACCAGCTATCGTTGGATTAATAGCCATTGCTGCTATAAAAATGACCAGGAGTTCTATATTTGTAAATGATCTTAGCCCTGAATCCTTTAGTATAAATATAATACCTTTAATATGTTTTGTAATAGGGTTTGTTCTGTATTGGAAAAAAGTTGATATTACAAAATTAATTGGACTAGGTGCTGCCCTAGGAATAATTTTAAATTTGATTATGTAAAGATCTTAAATGAATTAAGACCCCAGATCCAAGAGAGGATTTGGGGTCTCGTTTATGTTTTATACTATTCCTAAAGCTTTTATAATATTGAAGATACAAAGTATCATAATTATTATTAAGGTTGCGTTAAAAGACATGACAACTTGTCTGTCTGAAAATAATTTACTTATTTTTGATCCTGTAAAGGCTCCGGTTATTGCACCTACTAGCATAAAAGGCAGTATCGATAGATTGTATGCTCCAAAGCCAGTAGATAATAAAACATTTACGATCTTAGTTGCTTGAGAAAGGAATATAATAACAATTGAAGATAAAGCGGCTAGTTTTGTAGAATATCCAAAGACCAATATAATCAATGCTACATTAATAGGACCACCGCCTATTCCTAAAAAGGTAGATATACTTCCTAGAAGGATACCTATAATAGTGGAAGGTAGGGCACCTCTAAAATTTAGAGATTTAACATTTTGTTTATTCAGCATGTAGATATAAATGATAATCATTAAAATTAATAAAACTATATTTTGGGTAACTGTAACCAAATATTTCTCCACATTACCAGTTAAAAAGGAAAATAAACTGTTTCCCATAGTTCCACCCACAACAGAACCAAAACCTAAGGGGATTATTATTTTTAGATTAAATTCTGGGTAAGATTTAAATTTTTTGATATTAATAAAAATTGAAAATATTGACATTGTGAACATAGATAAAGCGGATAAAACGTTTATATTTTCAACAGGGAAATGACCCAAAGCATCAAGGACAGGCTTAATGATAACACCGCCACCAATTCCAGTACTAAAACCAATGGAGGTTGCAAACAAGGTTATAAAAAAATACAATATTCCCAAATTAACTCATCTCCTTAAAAATACATACGAAAATCATTATCTATAATAAAATCTCAAACTTTATCTGCATTTTTTCTTATCTTTAGCGTTAAGGTATTTCTAACGTGCTAAAGAACCATTATAATTATCATATCACCTATAGAATCTACATGCAATAATATAAAAATAGCCCAGCTACTACTAGGACTAATCCTAGAGTAGGCAAGGCTGGGACGTTTATTGTTATTTCATTTTTGTATTTCTATTATAAATTCTACACCTTCAGTTTTATTTTCTACATTAATTTCACCTTTATGGCGTTTTATTATATCTTGGGCCATGGAAAGACCTATTCCTGTATTGCCCTTATTGCCAGTAAAAAAGCGTTCAAAGATGTGGGGGAGTTCTTCTGGGCTGATGTTTTGTCCATCATTAAAAATTTTAATTTGAGTTTTATTTCCTATTTTCGCCACTTTTATTTGGATTTGAGATTTTGCGTATCTTATGGCATTGGATAAAACATTACCTAAAGCTTTTGAAAACTCATTTTCATCACCAATTATTTCAACGTTATTTTCAACTTCAAGAAGAATATCTATATTTTTATTTTTTATTATAGGGGCGAAACTACTTAGCAAGTCATTAATTATATTGGATAAGTTTATTTTTTCTTTTTTTAAAGAGATTTGACCACTATCTAGTTTGGAGATATATAGTAGTTCATCTACAAGTTTGGACATTTTATCACTTTCATCTATTATTATATTTAAAGCTTTGTCCTCATCTTTGATAACTCCCACTTGCAGTCCTTCGGCATAGCCTTGGATGGACATGAGGGGGGTTTTTAGTTCATGGGAAGCGTTTTGGAAGAAGGCTTTTAACTTTTCTTGGGAATCTTCAATTCTTTTTCCTACATTTAGGCCGATAAAATAACTTCCTCCGATTAAAACCACAAATAATACTCCGTAAATCATATTCATAGTAGCTATTAGATTTTTAAATGGAGTCACATCTGTAAATAAGACCATATCTGCTATGTTTGGGACTTCTTCATAGGGATTAGTAAATAATAGAATATAATAGCTTTTGTCTCCTATGGAAATTTCCTTTATGGAATCTTTTTCTACTTTATTTTTTTTAATATACTCCATAATATCTTTTTGGGAAGAGGAGAGGTAAATATTTGAGATTATATTCTCTTCATAATTTCTGGAAATGTCAATGGAATCCACCATTAAGTAGATATCGTTTGTTTCTTCCTCTTGTTGAAAATCTTCATAAAGTCCTCGAATACTTTCAATGGATCTAACAGCTTGGTCTTCGATGTATTTGCTAATTAATAAATTCGTTATAAGAACAAGTGCTAGAAAAACCATAAGGACTACTGAAATCGTTAGTCTAGAAATCTTTTCTTTGGTTTTAATCATTTCAATTCTCCAAAATTGTCAATTTATATCCAAAGCCCCATTGGGTTTCGATATATACATTGCTTTTTGCTCCGTCTAGTTTTTTTCTTACTCGTCTAATAGTTTCGTCAGTTACACGAGTTTCCACCTCGGAATCATAACCCCAAATTTCTTCAAGCAATTCTTCTCGGGATACGGATTTATCCTTATTTTTTAATAGATAGCTAAGAACCTGAAATTCAGTAGCAGTTAATCTTAGTTCAACTTTTTTTGATTCGATGGTTCTGTTTTCAGGAGAATAGGTAATATCTCCAAAAACTATCTCTTCAAATTCTTTGGAAGATTGCATCTGTGAACGTCTTAGGAGGGATTTTACTCTCATCATTAAAATCGTGGGTCGAAATGGTTTTGTTAAATAATCATCTCCACCTGTATTGATTCCCATGACATAATCCATTTCACTTTCTTTGGCCGTTAAAATTATTATTGGAACGTTGGAAATTTCTCTGATATTTTTACATATAGTTAGACCATCAGTGCCAGGCATCATTATATCTAGTATAACCAAGTCTGCTTCTTTTTCTTTAAAAGCAGCAAAAAGCAGATCCCCATTTTCAAAGGGAACTGCTTTATAGCCTGCATCATCTAGGAAGGACGAAATGAGGTCTCGAATATTTTGTTCATCTTCTGCAATATATATTAATTCTTGCATCGCTTCTCCTGTTATTTAGCTTTTTCCTCCAATTTTACTATTTGGGAGAATAAAGCGTCCAAGTCATTTTCTAATTTAGCATCTCTTTTTTCAAACTCAGGAGTGATTTCATTATCTCCAAGTTCTTCGTACAATTTGTAAAATTCGTCATATACTTTAAATACTTCGGTGTAAAGTCTTTTTAATTCTGTTTTAGTAGCTTCGTTTAAATCTAGACCGTCAGCGTATTTTAATGCACTTTCTAGCTCGCTAGAATTAAGTCCATCTAGAAAAGATGATTTTTCGGATAATGCTACTTTATCTTCTAAGTCTGAAATACTTTGGGTAATTTTTTCTACTTCACTTAATAGAGCTTGGCCTTCAGAGCCTTCTTGTTTAGATTCTTCTAAAGCGTCAAATTTTTCGAATATTGCATCGATATCGTCATAAGCTTTTATCATTCTTTGTTTCTCGTCATTGTTTAGCATATCCAATCCGTTGACATATTCTCTTGTTGCTTCTTTTGAAGATACGAATTCTTCGTCTGCCATTGGACCACAGTCTCCACCAAAATCTGTATCTTTAAATGCTTTTGCTTCGATTGGTTCTATTTTATCATAAATGGCTTCCATTTGAACTATTAGATTTTCTATCATTGTTTCTTCTTCAGGAGTTAATTTTTCTTTTCCACCTTGAATTTTTTCAATTCTTTGTTGTAAAGATTCTAATTCTTCATAGGCTTTGATAATAATATTTCTTTCTTCAGGGGTTAAGGTTTTAAATTCCTTTGTGTTTTCAATTTCTGTTACGATTGATGAAGTATTAGCTACTTCTACGTTTCCACTTTTTGCCATAGCGCCTGTTCCGCTGCTTATTAATATTACTCCGGAAAGTGCAGCTATTGTAAATTTGTTAATTATTTTTTTCATTTTTAATTTCTCCTTTTTTTCTTTAGCTTTTAAGCTTAAATTAAGTATAACGGTTGTTGAGAAATTAATCCTACGTGTAATTGCAGGAAAATTGTCACAAAATTGCAAGAAAATTTAACTGGAAACTTCTTTCTGTTATAATGTATTTGGTGATTATTATGAAGAAAATGCTTTTAATTGAAGATGATATTTCCTTAAATAAGGGAATTTGTGCTACTCTTTTGGCAAATGGAATAGAAATAGAATCTGCTTTTTCTATGGAAGAGGGAGCAGAAAAATTTGAAAAAAATACATATGATTTAATTATTTTGGATTTAAATTTGCCCGATGGAAATGGGCTGGATTTTTTAAAGGAAATTCGCAAATCCTCTGAAATTCCTGTAATTATCTTAACTGCAAAGGATTTAGAAATAGATGAGGTTTTAGGATTTGAAATGGGCGCTAATGACTATATAACAAAACCTTTTTCCCTTGCAATTTTACGGGCTAGAGTAAATGCTCAATTGAACCATTATGATGACAAATCTCAATACAAAAAGGACTTATTTTCCTTTGACTTTAGCAAAATGAAGTTTTTTGTAGATGGAAGAGAAATAGAACTAAGCAAAACGGAACAAAAACTTTTAAAATATTTGATAGATAATAAAGGAATCACTTTAACTCGAGAAAAGATTTTAGATCATATCTGGACAGAAGTGGGAGATTACGTCTATGAAAATACTGTTTCTGTGACTATAAAAAGACTAAGAGATAAATTAGAAGAAAATCCCAAACATCCAAAGTATATTAAAACCGTATATGGAATTGGATATTATTGGGAGGATTAATTATGTTTTTATTATTATTTTTTATAGTTTCTACAATAGTGCTGTCCATATATGGATACAGACAAAATAAAGAAAATAAAAGAATTCTAGCATCTATTGATAAAATGATAGAAAGTGCAAAAGATGGAAAGCTTTTGGATTATAAAATAGATGAAAGTATGCTTTCTAAAGTAGAAATAAAATTTCTAGATTTTATAACATCATCACTGCTTATTAAGGGAGATTTAGAAAATGAGAAAGCTATTATCAATCGAATGATTTCTGACATTTCCCATCAGATAAAAACTCCCCTTTCCAATATGATTTTATATAGCGAATTGATAAAGGAAAAGGAAAAACTTTCAGATTTTGGTCAAGACAGTATAGAAAGAATCTTGTACCAAGGGGAAAAACTAAAGTTTTTAATAGCAGCTTTAGTTAGAATGTCTAGACTAGAGACGGGCATTATTTCTCTAAATCCCACATTATCAAATATCGATCCTATTATTCAAAATTCAATTGAGGAATTACAAGATAAAGCTAAAGAAAAAGGCATTGAAATAATTTATGAAAAATCTGACATCATGGCAGTATTTGACGAAAAATGGACTGAGGAGGCTATTTACAATATTTTAGATAATAGCATAAAATATTCTATTGAAAACTCAAATATAAAAATATCTTCTTTTACCTTTGAATTGTTTATTAAAATCGATATCAAAGATGAAGGGATAGGAATATGTGAAAGTGAACATGGAAAAATCTTTCAGAGATTCTATCGTAGTAAGGACGTATCTAAAATAGAAGGATTGGGTCTGGGGCTTTATTTGGCTAGGGAAATTATTATGAACCAGGGAGGCTATATTAAATTGATTTCTGAAGAGAATAAAGGCTCTACTTTTTCTATCTATCTACCTAGAAATTAAATTCTTACAAAGTTGAAAGAATTCAATTTATTGTGTCATATTGTTGTAAGTATCGGTTGATACAATGAGTTTTCAAGGAGGTAGTTATGATAGTTGAAACTTTTAATCTAAAAAAATATTATAACAATGGAATTGTAGAAATAAAAGCTCTAGATGGTGTAGATTTTGCTTGCGAAAAAGGAGAGTTTATATCAATCGTAGGTACATCAGGAAGTGGAAAGTCTACCTTATTACATATGTTAGGTGGTTTAGATAGACCTACTTCAGGTGAAGTCTTTATCGAAGGGAAAAATATATTTTCCATGAACGACGATGAACTGACAATATTTCGCAGAAGAAAAATTGGCTTTGTTTTTCAATATTACAATTTAATTCCTGTTTTAAATGTACTAGAAAATGTGATTCTGCCCATACAATTAGATGGAAACGAAGTGGATATGGAATATGTAGAAGAAATTTTAAATACCATAGGGATTTATGATAAAATTGAGAGCCTTCCCAATCAGCTTTCAGGAGGGCAGCAACAAAGAGTAGCCATAGCGAGAGCATTGGCATCAAAACCAGCGATAATTTTAGCAGATGAGCCTACGGGAAATTTGGATTCTAAAACTTCCCAAGATGTTATGAGTCTTCTTAAAGTTTCAAACCAAAAATTTAAACAAACTTTGATAATGATAACTCATAACGAAGAATTGGCACAAATTGGTGATAAAATTGTGCGTATTGAAGATGGAAAAATCGTAGGTGGTCAAATTGATTAAAGTAGACAATAAAAAGACTATTTACACTATTACCAAAAAATATATGAAGGAAAATAAAAGACGAAATGGAATAATAATTTTGGCTATAATTTTAACTTCATTAATGCTAACTTCAGTATTTACAATATCAGGAATACTTATAAAATCCATAGAAAATGAAAACTTTCGCCAAGTTGGATCGGAATTCCATGGGGCTTTTAAATTTTTAAACTTAGAGGAAGTAGAAGAATTAAAGACAGACTCTTTCATTAATAAGTATGGAGTCAGAAGAATTCTTGGACTAGGAGTAAATGATACCTTCAACAAATCCCAAGTCGAAATTAGTTATATGGATGAAAATAATGCTTATCATTCCTTTGCAAGACTAGAAGTAGGAAGATTGCCAAATGAAAACACCAAAGAAGTTGCTTGCGATACTGGTGTGTTGGATTTATTAGGAATAGAAAAGGAAATTGGCAAGGAAGTTTTTTTAAAAATACGCTTAGGAAATGGAAAAACAATTGAAGATACATTTACTTTAGTAGGGTGGTGGGAATACGATGAAGCCTTATTTTCTAATCAAGCGTTAGTCCCTTTATCCTATGTAGAAAATGCTTTGGTAGGTTATGACAGAATTGACCCAGATATGACTGGTACTTATGACCTGAATATATTCTTGGATAATTCAAAAAATATCGAAGAAAAATTAAATGAAATTGCCTCAAATCACGGGTTTCAGGTTAAGGATCCAAATGGAGAAAAGTTTCTAGACATTGGTGTGAATTGGGGATATTTAAATAGCGTTATGGAACAAAAAAATTCCATAGAGATGATAGTGTCTATAATATTTTTTGTTTTAATTATTGCTATTTCAGGATATATGATTATTTACAATATCTTTCAAATATCAGTACTCCAAGATATAAAATTCTATGGTCTATTAAAAACCATAGGTACCACGAAAAAACAAATACGTAAAATTATCCTCACCCAAGCATTAATTCTAGCAGTAATTGGAATACCCATCGGATTGGGGTTGGGGTTGTTG
>JAAYEN010000043.1 GCA_012728775.1 Tissierellia bacterium | reverse complement strand
AGCAGAAATTTTGCTAAATGAGGGCTTCATAAAAGGATATGAAGTTGAAGAAGATGGAAAACAAGGAATTTTAAAAATAGATTTGAAATACGGAGAGAATGAAGAAAGAATTATCAGTGGAATCAAGAGAATATCTAAACCGGGACTAAGAGTTTATGTAAAATCTACTGAACTTCCAAGAGTTTTGGGAGGTTTAGGAATTGCAATTATCTCTACATCTAAAGGAGTTCTAACTGATAAAGATGCAAGAAACCAACAAGTGGGCGGAGAAGTAGTCTGCTACGTTTGGTAATTGGACTAGGAGGTATATAATGTCAAGAATTGGAAAATTGCCAATTGAAATACCATCAGGTGTTGAAGTTAAAATAAACCCTGATAATCTTGTAGAAGTAAAAGGTAACCTAGGAACTCTTTCTGAACAAATCGACAAGAATATTAAAGTAACTATGGAAGATGGTCAATTATTGGTTGAAAGACCAAATGACTCAATTCAAAATAGATCTAAGCACGGACTTTACAGAACTCTTATTCAAAATATGATAGTAGGAGTTACTGATGGTTATTCAAAAGAGTTAGAAATTATAGGTACAGGATATAGAGCTGCAAAAAATGGAAAAACTTTAAGTTTAACATTAGGATTTTCTCATCCATTGGATTTAGAAGACCCTGAAGGAATTGAAGTAGAAGTTCCAAATGCAACGACAATTATTGTTAAAGGTATCAACAAACAAGCAGTTGGACAATATGCAGCACATATTAGGTCTTACAGAGAACCAGAGCCTTACAAAGGTAAAGGTGTAAGATACAAAGACGAATATGTATTAAGAAAAGTTGGAAAGACTGGTAAGTAGAAAGGAGAGAATCTAATTGGGAAGAAAAGTCAGTAGAAATGCTAATAGAATAGCAAGACACAAAAGAGTTAGAACCAAAGTATCCGGAACTACTACAGTCCCAAGACTAGCTGTGTATAAATCAAATTCATATATTTATGCACAGATCATAGACGATGTTAAGGGAGCTACAGTGGTTTCTGCATCCTCTCTTGAAAAAGACCTAGGACTAGAACACACTAGCAATATCGAGGCTGCAAAAGCAGTTGGAACAGCTGTTGCTAAGAAAGCACTAGAAGCAGGAATCGAAGAAGTTGTATTCGATAGAGGTGGCTATATTTATCATGGAAAAGTCAAAGAATTAGCCGATGCTGCTAGAGAAGCTGGCCTAAGGTTTTAAGGAGGAAGCATGCGTAAAAATTATGTAGATACAAGCGCAATGGAACTCGAAGACAGAGTGGTTGCGATAAATAGAGTAGCAAAAGTAGTAAAGGGTGGTAGAAACTTCAGATTTTCAGTACTAGTTGTAGTGGGCGACCAAAATGGCCACGTAGGAGTAGGAACTGGAAAAGCTGCTGAAATCCCTGAGGCTATTAGAAAGGGTATCCAAGACGCCAAGAAAAAGGTAGTAAAAGTATCATTGCTTGACGGAACTGTTCCACACCAAGTTGTAGGAATAAGTGGTGCAGGTAGAGTTCTTTTAAAGCCAGCTCCAGAAGGTAACGGAGTTATAGCAGGCGGAGCAGTTCGTGCTGTGTGTGAAATGGCAGGAATTCAAAACGTAACTACTAAAAACTTAGGATCACCAAATCCAAGAAATACAGTTATGGCGGCAATGGATGCACTTGAAAATTTAAAAAGCGCAGAAGAAGTAGCGAGACTTAGAGGAAAAACAGTAGAAGAATTACTAGGTTAAGGAGGAGCTATGAGTACAATTAAAATTAAATTGACTAGGAGCCCTATCGGAAGACTTGAAAATCATAAAAGAACTGTTAAAGCTCTAGGATTAAATAAGATAGGACAAATAGTCGAAAAAGAAGACACACCTCAAGTAAGAGGTATGATTAAACACATCGATTACATGGTTGAGATAGTAGAATAGGAGGTGTGCAAATTGAAACTACACAATTTAAGACCCGCAGCAGGCGGTGGATCTAAGCCAAGAAAAAGAGTTGGTAGAGGTATCGGTTCTGGAACTGGTAAAACAGCAGGAAGAGGACACGACGGACAAAACTCTAGATCAGGTGGAGGAGTAAGACCAGGATTTGAAGGGGGCCAAATGCCTCTATTCAGAAGACTTCCTAAACGCGGATTTAAAAACATTAACAAAAAGCATTTTGCAGAAGTTAATCTAGATAGATTGAATAAATTTGAAGCAGGACAAGTAGTTGATTTAGATGCTTTAGTAGAAGCAGGAGTAGTCAACAGAAGAGATGCAGTAGACGGAGTTAGAATATTAGGAAATGGTGAAATAAACCAAGCGATAACAGTTAAAGCACAACATTTCTCCAAATCAGCTCAAGAAAAAATTGAAGCAGCTGGTGGAAAGGTTGAGGTGATTTAAAATGTTGTCTACCCTTAGAGATGCGTGGAAAATACCCGAAATAAGAAAAAAACTACTATTTACATTAGTTGCAATATTGATTTTCAGAATCGGATCAGCGATTCCAGTTCCATTTATGAACAACGAAGCGATAGAGCAAATGTTTAGTAACCCACAAGGAAATATGTTGGACTTTTTGGATATGATGGCCGGAGGAAACTTGAGTCAATTTACGGTATTTGCTGCAAGTATTTATCCATACATTACAGCATCCATCGTAATTCAACTTTTGACATATGCGATTCCATCATTGGAAGAATTAGCAAAAGATGAAGAAGGAAAAAAGAAAATTCAACTTTACACTAAATATCTAGGGATTGCTATAGCATTTGTAACAGCATTCGGATACACATTCGGCATATTTAGACAATATGTTGAAGCTGATGGAATGATGCAAAATTCAATTATTATAATATCGATAGTAGCTGGTACGTCATTTCTAATATGGTTAGCGGATCAAATTACTAAATACGGTATAAGTAATGGTACTTCAATAATAATTTTCCTAGGAATTGTAGGTAAATTGCCTAGCGATATTAGGAACATGATTTATGGACTT
>JAAYEN010000153.1 GCA_012728775.1 Tissierellia bacterium | reverse complement strand
TATTACAAGTATAATTCCAAAACTCCAAGAGTATTCATACGAAAATTCCAAAGGTGAGTTAGCTATTTCTGAAGAAGAAAAATTGATATTAGAAAAAATAGAAGAAGGCTTTGATTCTGTAGATGCTTTAATGGATGAGACAGAATTGAGCATTTCTAAAATAAATTCAATAGTAACATTATTGGAAATGAAGGGACTTATTCAGGATTTAACTGGAATAGGTCTTAAGAAAAACTAGGGGGCTTATGGAGCGAGTAACCACAAAAGTTAGAGTTTTAAGTATTATAGGTTTATTATTAGCCGTAGTAATTTGGGGTTTGAATTACATAGCTCAATCCCAAGGTGCTCAACATTTGGGACCTTTTACTTTTAACTTTTTCAGAATGTCCATTGGGAGCTTAGTAGTTTTCCCAATGGTTTTGTTTCGAAATTATAAAAAGAATGGAAAAATACAATTTTGGGAAAATTCAAACGACAAAATAAATACTATTAAAGGTGGAGTAATTTGTGGTTCTTTTTTAATCATGGGCTTATTTACTCAGCAGCTAGGACTTCGTTACACGGCAATTGGTAAAGCTGGATTTTTGAGTTCTTTAAGTGTAATATTTGTGCCTCTTATCGGTATAGCTCTTAAGAAAAAAGTTTATTTATATCAGTGGGTAGGAATTATTATAGCTTTAATAGGAGTTGGATTTTTGAGTTTAAATAATGTCACGGGAATTCAATCTGGTGACTTATTACTTATGTCTACTTCCTTTTTTATAGCTCTTCATGTAATTTCCTCTGGATATTACAATAAAAGAGTGGATAACTTTCAGTTTACGGTTTTACGTTTTCTTTGGGGCGCTATTTTATGTTTTATTTTTATGGTACTATTTGAAGATATTAATATAGAAGGAATCAAAACAGTTTTTCCATTTATTTTATTTTCTGGAGTTGTGGCATCGGGTTTGGCTTTTACACTAATGGCTGTTAGTCAAAGGAGCTTAAACAATGTTACCACTTCTATTATTATGAGCTTGGAATCTGTTTTTGCAGCTTTAAGTGGATGGCTAATTTTGGGACAGGTTATGACTACTAGGGAAATTATAGGCAGTATTATAGTATTTTCTGCTGTTATGGGAATGCAGGTTTATGGAGAATTGAAAAATAAAGGAAACATAGAGGAATCTTTTTAATACATAGGAGGCTTGATGGAGAGGTATAATGTTTTTCAACAAAGGAAAATATCTACTTGGATGATGCTTGTTGCTACTATGATTTGGGGCATGGGATTTATTGCCCAATCAGAAGGAGCCAAGCATGTGCCACCGTTCTTTTTTAATGGTGTAAGGTTTTGGATTGGGGCTGCTGTGATTTTACCCATGTCTTTAATCCGCACGCATAAAAATACTGGAGAAAAAACATTTTGGACTAAAGGTGAAGATAAAAAGATTTTATTCCAAGGATCTTTTATAGATGGAATAATATTATTTGTGGCTATGTCTTTGCAACAAATTGGGATAGGTTTTTCTACACCTAGTAAGGCTGGTTTTTTGATATCTTTAAATATTATTTTTGTACCAATAATTAGAATGTTTTTTGGAGAAAAAATTAAAGTTTTCCAATGGGTTGGAATATTTGCTGCTATGGTGGGGGTTTCCCTTTTAACTCTTAATGAGGAATTGGAAATTAATCCGGGGGATTTATTTCTCATAATTGCGACGGTATTTTACGCCCTTAATACTATTGTATCGGGTCACTATAATAAAACTGTTGAGAGTTTTAAATATACGATGTTTAGATTTATAGTAGGTGCAGTTTTTTGCAATGTAATATCTTTTTTTACAGAAAGTGTTACTAGGGAAATGGTTATAGGAGCTCTTCCTTCTATATTATTTGCAGGGGTGCTTTCTAGCGGAGTGGCATTTTCTCTACAATCCTTTGCCCAAAGTTATTTAGACGATTTGAGTATAGCTTTGATTTTAAGTATGGAATCGGTTTTCGCGGCGATATTTGCTTGGGCGATAGTAGGCGATGTTTTGTCTACTAAAGAATTATTGGGTTGCATAATTATATTTATTTCCGTTGTTTACATTCAAATTATCCAAGGAAAAGATGTAGAGCCGCCCCAAATTATTTAGAAATAATAAATATTAATTGCTTTAATATAAAAAGTATGATATTTTACAATCCGAGGATGGTGGAAATGGCAAAAAATTTAGTAATAGTAGAATCTCCTACGAAAGCAAAGACAATAAAAAAGATGTTAGGTAGGAATTATAAGGTGGTTGCCACCGTTGGACATATAAGAGATCTTCCCAAATCCACTTTAGGAGTGGACATTGAGAATAACTTTGAGCCCAAATATATAAACATTAGAGGCAAGGGGCCTGTAATAAAGGATTTAAAAAAAGAAGCAAAAGGTTCTGACAAGATACTTTTGGCGACAGATAATGATAGAGAAGGAGAAGCTATTTCTTGGCATTTGGCTTATATTTTGGGTCTAGATGAAGATGCAGCAAATAGAGTTAGCTTTAACGAAATTACCAAAGAAGCGGTAAAAGATGCTATTAAGAATCCTAGAAAAATAGATAAAGATTTAGTAGATGCTCAACAAGGAAGAAGGGTTTTAGATAGACTTGTGGGATATCAAATATCTCCCATACTTTGGAAAAAAGTTAAGGGAGGACTTAGTGCGGGTAGAGTACAATCTGCAGTAGTTAAAATAATTTGTGACAGGGAAGAAGAAATTGAAAACTTTATTCCTGAAGAATATTGGTCCTTAGATGCAATGCTAAAATCTTCTGAAGGGGAATTTAAAAGTAGCTATTACGGAATCTTAGAAAATAACAAGGAAATAAAAGTAGAGCTTAAGAAAAAAGAAGATGTGGAAAATGTCATATCTTCCATAGATAAAAAGAATTTTAAAGTAGCAGATGTTAAATTGGGAACTAGAACTAGAAATCCTAGACCACCTTTTACTACTTCTACGATGCAACAAGAGGCATCTAGATATATTAATTTTGCAGGAAGAAAGACCATGATGGTGGCTCAACAGCTTTACGAAGGTATAGCAATTGGGGAAGGCGGAGTTACAGGTTTGATTACCTATATGAGAACGGACTCCACAAATATTTCGGAAACTGCAAGAACTCAAGCCTATGGATATATAGTCGATAAATACGGTAAAGAGTATGCGAATACTTTTAGAAAATATAAATCTGGAGCGGGAGCACAAGAGGCCCATGAATGTATTAGACCTACGAATGTATTTGACACACCTTTAAAAATAAAAGATTTTTTGACCAATGACCAATATAAATTATATAAGTTGATTTGGGAAAGATTTTTATCTTCTTTAATGGAAAGTGCAAAATACGATACAGTTAGTGCATCCATCCATTCTAATGAACAAGTATTTAAAGCTAGCGGATCTCATTTGACCTTTGATGGTTTTTTAATTTTAAAAAGAAAAGCAGATGAAGATAAGGAAGAAAACTTGCTCCCTAAATTGGAAAAGGGTGAAATATTAAAGCTACTAAAACTAATAGACGAGCAACATTTCACAAATCCGCCTCCAAGATATACAGAAGCTAGTTTAATTAAAACTTTAGAAGAGCTGGGAATAGGAAGACCTTCCACCTATGCTCCAACAATATATACGATTACTAGGAGAAATTACGTAGAGGTCGAAGATAAAAAATTTATTCCTACGGAATTGGGTCTTACAGTAAATTATCTTTTAAATGAATATTTTCCAATGATTACTGACAAGGACTTCACAGCTAGAATGGAACAAGAACTTGACAAAATTTCCATAGGTGAAGAGAATTGGAAGGAAGTAATTGACGAATTCTACGGAGATTTTGAGAAAAAGCTTAAACTTGCCGAAGATGAAATGGAAGAAATAGAAATAGAACCGGAAGTGACTGATGAAATTTGCGATAAATGTGGTGCAAATATGGTCATTAAAATGGGAAGGTTTGGAAAATTTTTAGCTTGTCCTAATTTTCC
>JAAYEN010000069.1 GCA_012728775.1 Tissierellia bacterium | reverse complement strand
TGTTAGTAAAAAAATAGGGTATTATGTTAATAAGATAATTAATCATTTTATTCTTAATATTAAGATAATTAATAATCTCTTGAATTTCATCTTTAATTTCAAAGGAGGTGTTAAAGATTGAAGAGAAAACAATTGAGAATTCTAACTCTTTTATTGGTACTGATATTAGGATTTTCCTCTATATCATTAGCAGAAACTGAAAATGAGTTAGTGTACGTAATTCCTGTGCGTGAAGAAATAACTAGGGCGACTCAACGTTACATTCATTTGGCAATTCAAGAAGCAGAGGATTTAAATGCAGATATGATACTTTTTGAATTGGACACTTATGGTGGATTAGTTGATGCCACAGAAAAAATAAAAAATGATATCATAAAAACAAATATTGAAACCACTTGTTTCATTGACAATAAAGCTGAATCTGCAGGAGTTTTATTTGCGATATCCAATGACAATATTATTATGAGTCCATATGGAACTATAGGATCAGCAGAAACTATTCCCAATACTGAAAAGATTTTATCTATGTGGAAATCAATGCTTAGAAACGTAGCTCAAAACAAGGGAAGGGATCCTGAAATTATAGAGGCTATGGCTGATGTGGATGTGGTTATAGATGGTGTTAGTGAACAGGGGAAACTGTTAAATCTTACAGCTAACGAAGCTTTAGAATTTGGGATATCCGATGGAATAGCTAGTAATCAAGAAGAAGTTTTAGCTTTTTTAGGCATGGAGAATGCGAGTGTTCAAACAGTTAAAGAAGATTGGTCAACCAAATTTGGGAAACTAATATCTACACAGTGGATAAGTAGTTTATTATTAATAATGGGTTTTTTAGGACTAATAATTGAATTTTTCGTACCAGGATTTGGCTTACCAGGAATTATTGGTGGTGTTTCACTTTTACTGTTCTTCGGTGGAAATCTTATGGTAGGAAATGCAAGTTGGTTTTCTATAATGTTCTTTGTAGTAGGAGTAGTATTCTTAATAATAGAAGCTTTTGTACCAGGATTTGGCTTACCAGGAATAGCTGGTATTATTCTCACAATTTTTGGAATTGCCACTTCGATGCAATCATTGCAGCAAGCTTTTACTGCCATACTAATGGCATTGATAATTGCAATTATTGCCGTTGTAATAATATTTAAATATGGCTTAAACAGCAGGACATTTAGAAGTATAACATTGGAATCTACAATTAAGGGTTCTTCAAATGTAAATGTTGAAGAAAAGAAATTAGCACAAATTGGGGACGTAGGATTTGCTGCAACCATGATGCGACCTACGGGTTTTATAGAAATTGGTGAAAATAGATTTGATGCAACTGCAATATCTAATTATATTGCAAAAGGAGCTGCCATTGAAGTTATTCAAATAGAGGGCAGTAAAATAGTCGTGAAGGAGATATGATATGATAGGATTAGAATCAATAATAACAATTTTTGGAATATTAGTAATAGGTTTTTTAATCATTATGTTTTTTACATTTATTCCAATTGGATTATGGGTAACTGCATTTTTCTCGGGAGTTAGAATAAAGTTATCTACTCTAGTAGGGATGAGACTTAGAAGGGTAGTTCCTAGCAACATAGTAAACCCTTTGATTAAAGCTACAAAAGCTGGATTGGACTTAGATATCGAAGAGATGGAAGCTCACTACTTAGCAGGAGGTAATATAAATACTCTTGTGGATGCTCTAATTGCTGCTCAAAGGGCAAACATTCCTCTAGTATTTGAAAGGGCTGCAGCTATAGATTTAGCTGGTAGAAATGTATTAGAAGCTGTTCAAGTAAGTGTAAATCCAAAAGTTATAGAAACTCCAAATATTTCAGCAGTAGCTCAAGACGGTATAGAAGTAATTGTAAAAGCTAGAGTAACTGTAAGAGCAAATATAGATAGACTTGTTGGGGGAGCTGGAGAAGAAACAATTATCGCAAGGGTAGGAGAAGGTATTGTAACTACAGTAGGTTCTTCAAAATCCTATAAGCAAGTTTTAGAAGATCCGGATAACATTTCTAAAGTTGTATTAGAAAAAGGTCTAGACTCCGGTACGGCATTTGAAATTTTATCTATAGATATAGCTGACGTGGACGTAGCTAGAAATATAGGTGCAAAATTACAAGCAGATCAAGCGGCTGCAGATAAGAAAATAGCTGAAGCAAAAGCTTCTGAACGTAGAGCTATGGCACTTGCTAGAGAGCAAGAAATGAAGGCTCAAGTTGTAGAAATGAGAGCTAAAGTAGTTGAAAGTGAATCAGAGGTACCTCTTGCATTAGCTGAAGCTTTAAGAGATGGTAAAATGGGAGTTATGGATTACTATAATATGAGAAATATTATGGCAGATACTGATATGAGAAGTTCTATAGCTAAATCAGATGAGAAAATAGATGGTTCGACCAAGATAGAATAGGATGTGATTGAGTATGGATTTTTTTGAAGCTATAATCCTTTTTATGATTGTAAGAGGAGCATTGAATTTTTTCGGAGCTTCTAAAAAGAAATCATCATCAAAAGAAAGAAAGTCACGCCAGACTCAATTTCAAACTAGAACTCCAAACAAACCAAATCCTCGAAATCCTTATCAAACAAAGGAGAAGCAACAAAAGGGAAGAGACTTGACTTCGATTTTATCCAATTTGCAAATGCAATTTGAAGAGCTTGAAGCTCAAAGCAAAGGCGAAACTAGAAGAAAAAAGACAAGTTATGCGGAAACGGTTATTAATCAAGATCAATCTAAAAGAAAAGAAGTTCAAGTTTTAAACCCACAAGTTCTTAAATCAGAAAGTAGAAAACGGATTGATGAACTTTACGAAGGCATGGGAGGTTTAGCTGAAGAAAAAATATCAATAGAAGAAATGGAAGATTACCAAGAATCACTATATGGTGACTTGGATGATGATTCTTTATTCGACTATGACGTTCCTATGGAAATGGAAGCAGAGTGGGAATCAGACGAAGCTAATAAGATTATTGATATACTTGATGACAAGGAAGCTTTAATGGATTTAAAAACTGCCATAATCTTTAGTGAGGTTTTAGGAAAGCCGATTTCAATCAGAAAATAAACTAGTTCAGTGATATCTTTATTTTAGGTATCACTTTTATTTTTGACTAATTTCATAAATCTTGCATTACTTTGGATATATGTAGTAAAATATAATAAGAAAATATAGGAATTGTGAGGTAAAAATGGCGGGATTTTATCATAAAATAGATATAAATATAAATGATCCTAAAATTCTATCCCAATTGTTTGGGAAATTAGATGAAAATGTAAAATTTATCGAAAAGCAATATAATATTAAAATTAAGCTTGAAGATGGATTCTTATCTGTCATGGGCGCAGATGAAGAAATGGTTATGAAGGCAGATAAAATACTTTCTACAATTTTAAAAATATTAATTAATCAAAAATCCATTGGCATAAGAGATATTGAATATATAATTGAACAAAATGAAAAATTTCCAGAAGAAGATTTATCTAAACCTTATAATCATGCAATCGTGTACTCTTCTACTGGAAAAGTAATTAGACCAAAAACTATTGGTCAAAAAAGGTATGTAGATGCCATTGGAAATAATAATCTAACATTTGGCATAGGACCTGCAGGAACGGGAAAAACTTATTTAGCGGTAGCTATGGCTGTAAAGGCGTTTAAAGCTAAAGAGGTGGCTAGGATAATACTTACTAGACCAGCTGTGGAGGCTGGTGAAAGCTTAGGATTTTTACCTGGAGATATGCAAATGAAGGTAGATCCGTATCTTAGACCTCTATATGATGCTATATTTGATATGTTGGGAGCGGATTCATTTCATGATTTAGTAGAAAAAAATATCATTGAAGTTGCACCATTAGCATATATGAGGGGAAGAACCTTAGATAATGCATATATAATTTTA
>JAAYEN010000340.1 GCA_012728775.1 Tissierellia bacterium | reverse complement strand
TTGATGTTAGAAAATACCATTGATTAAATAAACAGTTTGTAGTATTATTAACTTATAAATATTTTAGGAGGTAATGCAAAATGGCATATATAATTCACGATACTTGTACAGCTTGCGGCGAGTGCTTACCAGAATGCCCAACAGAAGCTATTTCTGAAGGTGAAATATACGTAATTGACGCTGATCTATGTATAGATTGCGCTATGTGCAACGATGTTTGCCCAGTAGACGCGCCACAACCAGAATAATTTAAATACTTAAAATTGGCTTAGAGTTTAGCTCTAAGCCAATTTTTTATAACTAATAATGTTATTAATTGGCATTTGTGATAAAATATATATATAAAATTGTATAAAATAATAAATAGTAAAACTACACTTAAACTGGAGGAAAATTGGAAGGAATTTATATTTGTCCTACACCTTTGGGCAATCTAGAAGACATTACAATTAGAACGCTCAAAGTATTAAAAAAAGTAGATTTGATTGCCTGTGAAGATACAAGGGTTAGTAGAAAATTATTAAATAGATATAATATAAAGGGAAATTTAACTAGCTATCATAAATTTAATTTTAAAAGAAAAATACCAGAATTTTTGGATATTCTGAGCTCTGGAAAAACTATAGGAATAATAACAGATGCTGGAATGCCTGGAATTTCTGATCCAGGATATGAAATAATAAAAGCTTGTATAGAATCAAAAATAAAGGTTAACGTATTACCGGGACCAAGTGCTTTTGTTATAGCTCTTGTTACTTCAGGACTTAATACCGACAGATTCACTTTTATAGGATTTCTTCCTGAAAAATCTTCACAGAGAAAAAAAGAATTAAACAAAATAAAGCAGTATAAAGAAACTCTTATTTTTTATGAAGCTCCTCATAGAATTCCTGATGCTTTAAAAGATATGTACGAAGTATTTGGGAATAGGAAAATCTCCATCTGTAGAGAATTAACAAAATTATATGAAGAGATTATACGAGATGACTTAGAAAAGATAATACAAGATATAGATAAGATAACTATAAAGGGAGAATTTGTTATAATAGTTGAAGGTTACGAAGAAGAGATTGTAGAGATAAATATAAAAGGCGAATTAATGTCATTAATATCCCAAGGATACACAAAAAAGGCAGCCGTTAAAATAGTTTCTGAAGAATTTAATTTAAGAAAAAATGAAGTTTATGAAATTAGTTTGGAGTTGTAATGGATATTGTAAATGACAATTTGAAGAAGAGCTTGGAAATATTAAATATCAATTTAAAGAACAAACTTTATGAAATCGAAGGACTCGATAGGAACTCTCTAAGAAGTAATCTAGCTAATTATGGAAAATTAATTAATTTACGAAAGTTAACTATTGATGAAATGAAGTATTTCAAACCTACAGCATGTATAGACGGTTCTGTAAACAGGTATGGAGGAAGCCATCCTCATTATATTGATTTGTTCCAAGGTTTATCTAAAATTAGTGGCGATAATAAAAAATCTCACTTTAAATCTAATATTTTTTCTCCAATAATAAACTCTATTGGGGATGAAGATGACGAAGATTTGAGAAATAAACTTTTAGCTAAAATAGAAGTAGATGTAGCTCTTGATACATTAGAAATGGATGATGTAAAAGTAATTCTAATGGATGGTAATTTAATTAGGTACAGTATAAGGATTTCAGAAGAATATGAGATGCTAAAAGAAAAATGTGAAGAAAGAAACATTTTTCTTGCTGGATTTATTAAAGAAGCTAAATCGGATTCAATATTTTCTCTGTTATTTCCTAAGATTACAGACTTTAAATTATACGATAAAGATTTATTGTATGGAGTATTAGATGTCGGTGAAGGATTTATTCTTCACGATGACTTTAATAAAAAAATTGATCAAGGAATTAGTTCTATGATACTTAGAACATCTAATTATCCTGGTGTTGGAGGGTTAGAAATACTATCATCTCAAAGAGATTACTTAATTAATATTGCAAATTTTTGTTATAGTCTAACTCCAATCATGTCTAGGGGCGTTCCCATGTTAATAGATATGGTAGATAAAGAAGTAAAGCTAGATGACAAATTGACCACTGAATTAATTAATTCTTATGTAGATAGAGATGTGCTTGAAAGATTTTTTGTTAGTGAAAGAAGTTTAAGAAGATATTGAGGTGAAATCAATTAAAGTATTAGGTCTTACTAGTTCCTCAGAGTTTTACATAGGCTCTAAAGAGAGGAATTTTAGAATAAATGAATATTTAATTGTTCAAGATAAAAAGCAAGGTGATTTAGTCTTTGAAGTAATGGAGGCTAACACATATAATAAATATATACCTTTAAATATAGGTGGAGACTTAATAGATTCAAATGTGATTGAATCTTTGGAGGCTATTGGGTATATAGTTGATGAAGAAACTATTTATATAGCTAAGTGTAGGCTAATGAATGAAGCAAATTATCCTATCGAGACTGGGTCTAATGTTAGAGAACCAGATTTTAACGAGATTAAAAAATATCTTATAAATGGTAAACCAGAAGATTCTCTTCTTATTGGATCCATAAAGAATACTGATAAGGTCTATGACCAAATGGATGATAACTTGAAGGGAATGTATCATTTACTAGAAAATAATATAACTCCTCAAATAGATGTTCCATTTTTATTTAATATAAATGAAATGAATCAATATCCTCACATAGGGATTTTTGGAGGTTCAGGTTCTGGTAAAAGTTATGGGATAAGGGTTTTTATTGAAGAAATTATGAAAAAAAGAATTCCCTTAATAATATTTGATCCACATTATGAGATGGAGTTTAAGCCTAATGAAGACAATCCCAATGCAACTATAGATTTTGGAAGTTATTATAATACTTTCAAAATCGGAGATGATGTTGGGGTAGACTTTAGGGACTTGAATCCTAGAGAGTTGAAAAGACTTTTATCTTCTTCTAGTGAATTGACAGATGCAATGGAATCTACAGTAGATTTGCTTTTTGGGCATTTTGGTTTAGGTAAAAGTGGAGTAGATGTAAACACTTTTGAATTATTAATAAATGATTTGATTGAAATGAAATCTCTAGGGGATTCATCTAGAATCGAAGCTTTGATTAATGATCATATAGGTGATCGTGAAAAGTATGAAAAATATTCAAGGTTATTAGATTTATATGCTAGATATGACAAACAAACTAATGATAAAACTTTAAGAGGTTTATCTTGGAGAATAAGATCTTTAATAAGAGATGGAATTTTTTCAAGGGATTCAAAACCTATTATAGATACACTTTTCAACGGTAAAACTGCAGTAATACAAGGGAGCACAAGACTTTTACAAGTATTTGGCGCATATTTAATGGGGAAATTATATAATGTAAGGAGAAATTATAAAGATAGTTCTAAAGATTATTTTCCTCCTTTTATTATAGTTACAGATGAAGCTCATGAGTTTGCACCTAAAGGTATACCAAAACCTTCAAAATCTATATTGAAAGAGATTGCTCAGGAAGGAAGAAAGTACGGAGTATTTTTAGTTTTAGCAACCCAAAGACCAACTTTATTAGACGAAACTATTACTGCTCAATTGAATTCAAAATTTATTTTTAGAACAGTTAGAGGAACTGATATACAAACTATTAGGGAGGAAACTGACATTTCAAGTGAGGAAGCAAAAAGGTTACCTTATCTTAGAACAGGTGACTTATTTGCATCTATAGCATCTATGGGGCGTACAATTTTCTCTAGAGTTAGGCTAGCAGAAACAATTAAGCCAAATGTAGAAAATCCTTTTGATGAATTGAAACAAAAAAGTCAAGAAGAAGACAACAGGTTATTGGAGTTATTAAAAGAAGATTTTCCCATAACGGATGTTGATATGATAAATATTGTAAAAAAATTGGAAACTCATAACTATAGAATTACTGTAAATAGTTTACAAGAAAAATTAGATTTGTATGTAGAAAATGGAGTAATGATAAAAAAATCAGGTTTTGTAGATGAGTATTATCTAAATATATAGGATTGTAATGAAAAAGAGGAGAAAATATTTAATATGGAATTAAAATTGCATTACGATAGGGATATTTCCCACGACGCTTACTTATTTCATGAAGGTAAAAATTATCAAGCATATAATATGCTAGGAGCCCATAAATTTAAAAAAAAGGGCATGAAAGATGCTGTAAGCTTTACAGTATGGGCGCCGGCTGCTAAAGAAGTTTTCTTAATTGGAGCATTTAATGATTGGAATGAAACAAGTATTCCTTTACAAAAATTTGAAGAGACAGGAATATGGCAAGTTATAGTAGAAGAAGTAAGTCAATATGACGAATATAAATATAGAATAATAACTGCTAATGATGAAGTAAGAATAAAATCAGATCCTTTTGCATTTCATGCAGAGGAAAGACCTAAATCTGCATCAAAATATTTTGATATTAGTGGATATAAATGGAAAGACAAAAACTGGGATAAAGAAAAGTCAAAAATTCCAGTATACAACTCACCAATTAATATTTATGAAGCTAATATATTATCATGGAGAAAGAATGAGGATGGAAGTCAATATTCTTATAGAAAATTTGCAGATGAGATTGTGCCATACCTAAATAAAATGGGATATACTCATTTAGAACTTATGCCTTTAATGGAACATCCCTTTGATGGATCTTGGGGATATCAAATTACAGGATTTTATGCACCTACTAGTAGATATGGAACTCCACATGATTTAATGTACTTGGTAGATGCTTGTCATAATAATGGCATAGGAGTTATATTGGATTGGGTTCCAGTTCACTTTGCAAAAGATGATCATGGCTTAGCTAGATTTGACGGTTCATATCTATTTGAATCCTTAAACAAAATAAGTGCAGAAAATGCGGCATGGGGAACATTGAACTTTGATTATTCTAAGGGAGAAGTAAGATCCTTTTTAATAAGTAATGCGTTGTACTGGCATGAATTTTACCATATAGATGGGTTGAGAGTAGATGCTGTTGCGTATATGTTATATTATGGATTTGGATATGATTCAGGAGAACTTAAAGAAAACACACAGTCAGTAGAATTCTTAAAAGAATTAAACACTGCTATTTTTGAAAGATTCCCCAATACACTAATGATTGCAGAAGAATCAACAGCTTGGCCTAATGTGACTGCGCCTATTGAAGACGGAGGATTGGGATTTAATTTCAAATGGAATATGGGCTGGA
Source organism: Tissierellia bacterium (assembly GCA_012728775.1). Next base: position 10,338 of record JAAYEN010000340.1, on the reverse strand, counting down.
TGCACGACATATTAGACTATATGGAAGAAGATCCAATTAACAGAAAATTCAAACATGATCAATTAAGATTTTCTTTCACTTACAATCACGCAGAAAACTATATGCTTCCTCTTAGTCATGATGAAGTTGTTCACGGAAAAAAATCTTTACTAGACAAAATGCCTGGTAATTATAATGATAAATTTGCATCATTGAGATTGCTATTGGGATACATGATTGCACATCCAGGAAAAAAACTTACATTTATGGGTGGGGAGTTTGGCCAATTTATAGAATGGAATGAATGGAAAGAATTAGATTGGTTTTTACTGGATTATGACAAACATAAAGAAATGCAGACATATGTTAGTGAATTAAATAAATTTTATAAAGCTAATAGCGAACTATTTGAACTAGATTCAGAGGCAAAAGGGTTAAACTGGATAGAGCATGATAATGCAAATGAGAGTATCTTGATTTTTGAGAGATTAAATAAAGATGGAGATAAAATAATTTGTGCTTTTAACTTTACTCCTATAGAAAGAGTCAATTATCCAATAGGTGTTGATGAAGCTGGAATTTATAGAACCTTGATGAGTAGTGATAGAGTTAGATACGGCGGAAATACAATTAGAGTAAAAACATATAGAACTTTAGAAGAAGAGTATCATGGTAGGAAATATGGCCTTAGAGTGAGTATTCCTCCACTAAGTGCAATTTTTTTAAAATTTAGTAAATAAGGAGGTCAATTATGGGAAACAATAAGATGGTCGGTCTATTATTAGCGGGTGGGCAAGGAAGTAGATTGAAATTGCTAACAAAAAATGTTGCAAAACCAGCGGTACCATTTGGGGGTAAGTATAGAATCATAGACTTTGCTCTAAGCAATGCTACGAATTCAGGGATTACCGATATAGCAATTCTGACTCAGTATAAACCTTTTGAATTAAATGCTCATTTAGGAATCGGTGCACCTTGGGATTTTGACAAAGGCATTGGAGGTCTTAGAATTCTCTCTCCTTACGAATCAGAAAGTGGTGGTAGATGGTTTACTGGTACTGCAAATGCTATTTACGAAAATATTGATTCCATAGATATAATGGATCCTGAATTTGTTTTAATTTTATCAGGTGATCATATCTACAAGATGAACTATAAAAAGATGCTGAAATATCATAAAGATAATGAAGCTGATTGTACAATAGCTGTAATAGAAGTTCCTTGGGAAGAAGCATCTCGTTTTGGCATATTGAATACAGACCCAAATAACAAAATAATTGAATTTGACGAAAAACCTGAGAAACCTAAAAATAACAAAGCTTCTATGGGAATCTACATTTTCAATTGGGATGTGTTGAAAAAATATTTAATAGAAGATGAAAATGATACCAATTCTGAAAATGACTTTGGGAAAAATATTGTCCCAAAAATGTTAAATGATGGTAGAAATTTAGTTGCTTTTGAATTTCAAGGATATTGGAAGGACGTAGGAACAGTAAGATCTTATTGGGAATCAAATCTAGACTTATTGATTCCAGGAAATGACTTGGATTTATTTGACAGATCTTGGAGAATTTATACAAATAATCCAAACCTTCCACCACAATTTATTTCTGAAACTGCTGAAGTAAACAATACTATGATTAATGAAGGATGTAATATTGCAGGAAAAGTAGATAATAGCGTTTTATTTTCTAATGTACGCATTGAGGAAGGAGCTACTGTTCAAAATTCAGTATTACTTTCAAATTCCATAGTTAAATCAGGTGCTGAAATAAATAATGCTATTATTATGGAAGATGTAGTTGTGGACACAGACAGAAAAATTGGCGTTGAAAATGACGGAAAAGTTTACTTGATTTCACAAGATGACGAGGTCGTAGAATAGGAGGAAATTATGGATAACTTTATTGGAATATTAAATAATACAAATTTAGAGGCGAATTTCAATTCCCTTTGTAAAAATAGACCAGTTTACATGTTGCCCTTTGCAAGTAGATATCGTTTAGTTGACGTATGCATCTCAAATATGGTAAATAACGGTATAAAAACTGTGGCAATATACACTGGCGAAAAAATTCGATCCACAATGGATCATCTATCCGATGGAAAACCATGGAATTTGAATTCCAGATTCCAAGGTCTATTTCTATATCCTCCAATTACACAAGAACTTTCTATTGAGCGTCTTGGAGACTTGGCTGATTTTTATAGCACATTAAGTTTTTTAGAAACGACTAAAGAAGAAAATGTAATGGTACAAGACTCAAATGTAATTTTCATGAAAGATTTAGATGATGCTTATAAGAAGTTTATAGAGACAGGTGCTGATATATTATTGATGTATGTTAAACAATCAGATAATACAGGAGAATACGTAAATACAGATAAACTTCATCTAGATCAACAAGGATATGTAACTAATATTGGTATAAATCTAGGTACAGAAACAGAATTCAATATGTACATTAATACTCTATTTATTAAAAAAGAAGTGTTAATAAAACTTATAAAAGAATCTGTAGAAAAAGGAAATGCATCTTCTTTAAAAGACGCGATTATTAAAAACAAAAACACATTAAATATTATGTCTTATGCAATAGATGGTTTTGTAGAAATAATTAAAGACGCTAGAACTTATTTCCATGCAAATCTAAGTTTACTTGATATGAACAATTTCAATGAATTGTTTATTAATAACGGTAGAGTAATGACTAAGACTAAGGATGAACCTTCTACAATTTATAGAGATTACCCAGAAGTGGAAAATAGTTTAATTGCTAATGGCTGTGAAATTGAAGGGGATGTCGAGAACTCTATTATCTTTAGAGGAGTAAAAATTGGTAAAAATGCAATCGTAAAGAATTCAATTATTATGCAAAAAACTATAATTGAAGAAGGTGCAGTTGTTGTAAATAGTATAATAGACAAATATTCTGTAGTAGAAAAGGAAGTAAGTCTAGTAGGCAGTGTAAATCAACCTTATATTGTTGGGAAATCAGAAGTAGCAGAAAAGGAATAAACTATGAAAATATTTTATATAGCAGCTGAGGCATCTCCATTTGTCAAAACTGGAGGGTTGGCGGACGTAGCAGGTTCATTACCCAAGGCATTTAAAGAAAAAGGAGAAGATATCTCTGTTGTCATGCCCTTATATGGTCAAATACCCTTTGAATATAAGGAGCAAATGGAATATATTGGCAGTTATTTTGTAGATATTGACTGGAGAAGACAGCATGTTGGAGTTTTTAAAATAGTTAAAGATGGAGTTGACTTTTACTTTATTGACAATGAATACTATTTTAATCGAAATACTATCTATGGCCAAGGTGACGATGGTGAAAGATTTGTTTACTTTTCCAAGGCATGTGTTCAACTTTTAAGATTTTTAGATATTAAACCAGATATTGTCCATGCTAATGACTGGCATTCAGGACTTATCCCATTATATATTAAGGACTTTGCTAGGGGAGATGGATTTTATCAAGGTATTAAGACTGCTTATACTATTCACAATATTAAGTACCAAGGAGTTTTCCCTGCTAATGGGATGATTCCCCTTATGGGACTTTCTACTGAATATTTTCATGAAGATGGTATTAAATTCTATGACGCTATTAATATGATGAAAGCAGGAATAGTATATTGTGATTTGCTTACTACAGTATCTGAGACATATGCCCATGAAATAACATATCCTTATTTTGGTGAGGGTTTAGATGGCATAATTAGAAAACATGAAAGAAAGCTCGTGGGAATCGTAAATGGAATTGATTATGATAAATACAATCCTAAAACAGATAAATGGATTGATTATAATTACGATTTAGATACTATTGAAGAAAAAGTTAAAAACAAATTGGAATTACAAAAACTTTTTGATTTACCAGTAAGAGAAGATGTCCCGCTGATAGCTATGGTTACTCGTTTAGTAGATTTAAAAGGTGTTGACCTATTAGACTATATTTTAGGAGAAATGCTCCAATTAGATATTCAATTTGTAGTATTGGGTACTGGAGAGCGTAAATATGAAGAGATGCTAGAGTTTTATGATAGAATCTTTAGAGATAAAATGTCTGCTAGAATATATTTTAATGAAGTCCATTCTCATAAAATTTATTCAGCTGCTGATTTATATTTAATGCCTTCAATAGCCGAGCCATGTGGAATATCTCAGCTTATTTCTATGAGATATGGCACTATACCAATAGTAAGAGAAACAGGAGGTTTAAAGGATACTGTTGAAGCTTACAACAAATATACTGGTGAAGGAACGGGATTTAGCTTTTCTAATATTAATGCCCACGAGATGCTAGATACTGTTAAAATTGCCACTGAAATATATGGTGACAAAAAAGCATTTCAAGGCATAATAAAATCTGCAATGAAAAAGGATTTCAGTTGGGATATGTCTTGTGATTTATATTTGAAATATTATGATAGGATTATTAAATTATAGATGAACTCAAAAATAAAACCACATGAACTATTTTCGGATGTGGAAATGGGACTAATATATTCAAAGGAGAAATCTACCTTTAGAGTGTTTAGTCCCCCAAATAAAGATTTAAGACTCAGAATTTACGATGAAGCAGAAGCTATAGTTGGTAAAGACTACAATATGATAAAAGATGAAAATGGAATTTTTCATATTACAGTAAATGGAGATTTGAAGGATAAGTTTTACACTTATATTACTGATGGAAAATCTGAAGTAACGGATCCATATTCAATTTCAGCATCTCAAAATTCTAAAAAATCTGCAATTATAGATTTGAAAGAAACTAATCCTTTGGGATGGGAAAATCATCGTAGACCTAATATCAAAGTATCTGAAGCTATTATTTATGAAATGCATATTAAGGACTTCACCTACTCAAAAAACTCTAATGTAAAGAATAGAGGAAAATTTTTAGGAGTTGTAGAATCTGGCACAAATTTGCATGGTTATTCTACTGGGATTGACCATTTATTAGAAATGGGCATTACCCATGTGCATCTTATGCCTATTTATGATTTTTTAACGGTAGATGAGAGAGAAGAAAAATTTTTTGAAGATAAAAATTATAATTGGGGTTATGACCCTGAATTATTTAATGTGCCTGAAGGTTCCTATTCAACAAAACCAAACTGTCCTAAGAATAGAATCTATGAATTAAAAACCATGATTATGAAACTTCATGAATCAGGAATAAAAGTAGTTTTAGATGTTGTTTATAATCATGTATATAGAGGGAAAAGATCTAACTTTGAAACTTTATTTCCCGGTTACTATTTAAGATATAGATATGATGGCACACTTTCCAATGGAGCAGGGGTAGGTACAGAAATGGATACCCAACGACCAATGTATAGAAAATTTATTTTGGATTCTGTTAAATATTGGATGGAAGAATATAAGATAGATGGATTTCGTTTCGATCTTATGGGCTTAATAGATATAGATACCATGGAATCTGTAGTAGAAATGGCAAAGGGAATAGATGAAGATGTTTTAATTTATGGTGAGCCATGGACAGGTGGTTATACAACTTTAGATGATAGGAAAATGGTTACAAAGGGATCCCAAATGAACAAGGGCTATGCATGCTTTAACGATACTTTTAGAGATTGTATTAAAGGTGATAATAACGGGAGAGGCTTAGGATTTGTTATGGGGGATTTTAATAAAAAAATTTGTGTTGAACAAGGAATTTCTGGTTCAATTAGTTTTGATTCTCTACACAAGGGGTTTACTTTTAATCCTACGGAATCCATTAATTATGCAAATTCTCATGATGATTTAATATTGACAGATAAAATAAATCTAGCGTTAAGGGGAGCTGATGAATTTGTTCGATTTGATGTAAATAAACTAGTCCATGGAATTTTATTTACATCTTTTGGTATTCCTTTCATTCATGAAGGTAATGAATTCTTGCGTTCGAAAAATGGAGTTTCCAACACCTATAATGGTCCAGCTAGTTTAAATGAAATAAATTGGTCTTTAAAAGTTCAAAACAATGATTTCTATCAATATGTTAAAGATTTAATTTATCTTAGAAAAAATATTACAGCTTTTGCAAAATATGATAGAATAGACATAAGAAAAAATTTATTTTTTTTGGATATGAAACTAAATCCCATGATAGGATATGTAATTGTTCAAGAGGATGAAGCTTATGTAATTTATCACAATGCCTCAATAAAAGACATCTATGTCGATCCTAATATAGTTTTGAAATCCTTAAGTAAGGATTATAAAAACAGAGTAAGTTTAGAAAATGTAGAAGTTACAAAAATATTTGACAAAAATGGTTTGACTAACGACTTTAAGGAAATAAATATTTTCGATGTCGTAGTTAAAGGATTAAGTACTGAAGTGTTTTATATTAAGATTAAGAAATGATGTGAGCCTATGCGATTGGACATCTCTTTACAACAAACTCAAAAATTAGCAATGACGACAGAGCTACGTCAATCCATAGAAATTTTACAATATAATCATTTTGAATTAGTTGATTTTCTAACGAAAGAAACAGAAGAAAATCCTACGATTGAAGTGGAATTTGGAAGCATTGAATTTGATTATTACTCAGGTTCAAAGTCTTATAGTCAAAAGGATGAAAGTGATTCAGAAGAAGATATAGGCTTTGACAAATTTGTTTCTGCACAAGAAACCCTTTACGAGTATATGTACGAGCAATTGATTTCAATAGACTTAGAAGACGAAGAACGTAGTATTGGAGAATATCTTTTAGGATTAATGAATGAAAATGGATATATAGAAGGAGATTTATACGAATTTTCAAATAGATATAAGTTTTCTTTTATGAAAGTCAAAAAAGTTCTTAAGATTCTACAAGATTTTTATCCCACTGGTATTTGTGCAACAAGCCTTTCAGAATGTCTTTTAAAGCAAGCTGAAGAAAAAAACTTTGACGAAGTAACTAAATCGATTATAATTGAGGATTTGGTAGATTTAGCAGAAAATCGTGTTGAGTTTTTAGCAAATAAGTATAGTAAAAGCAACAAAGAGATTCAAGAAAGTTTTGATAAAATAAGACAATTAAACCCAAGACCGGGACAGTTTATAAGTTTTACGGATAATCCTGTGAAATTTATTATTCCTGATTTGATATTAGAAATTGAAGGAGATAGATTAATCTTATCTTTCAATGAAGAGTCTTTTCCAAAAGTAAGCCAAAATAGTTTTTATAGGGATTTATTAAAAACTAATATAGAATTAGATGCCAAGGCTTATTTGAAAGAAAAATTCAAAAGCACTAATTGGATTATAAGAAGTATAGAACAAAGAAGAGAAACTATATTAACAGTTGCAACAGCGATATGTGAGAAGCAAAAAGAGTTTCTATTAGATAAAGGTCATTTAATTCCTATGACTATGAAAGAAATAGCAAATGAGGTTGATGTTCATGAATCTACAATTTCAAGAACAGTAAACGGAAAGTACATTCAAACTCCAAATAAAATTATCGAATTAAAAGATTTTTTTACAGGAGGAATTGAAACTGAAAGTGGAGAAGTCTCTGTAGAAGAAATAAAGCTATTTATTCGTACTACTATTGAAACTGAAGATAAATTGAAACCAATTTCAGACCAAGATATTACTAACAGATTAAATGATTTAGGTTTTAAGATATCTAGAAGGACAGTAGCTAAATATAGGGATGGGATGGGAATATTAAGTTCAAGTAAAAGAAAGAGATATTGATATTTGAATTTTTGAATGTTAGATTATTGGGTAAATATTAAACAATTAAAGATATGGAGGAGATTAATATGTCTATTAAAGTAGGAGTAAACGGATTTGGTAGAATTGGAAGGGATGTTGTTAGAGGTTACTATGAATGTGGATTTGAAGGATTTGAAATAGTTGCAATAAATGCAACTGGGGATATGGAAACATTCTCCCATCTGTTCAAATATGACTCTGCTTATGGAAGATTCGAAGGAACAGTTGAACCTTACGAAGAAGGACTAGTAATAAATGGAGATAAAATTAAATTCACTAATAACAGAAACCCAGAAGAAATTCCATGGTCAGAATTAGGAGTAGAAATTGTAATTGATTCTACAGGTGCATTCAGAGATAAAGAAGGACTTGCAAAACATCTAACCGCTGGAGCTAAAAAAGTTATTTTAACGGCACCGGGAAAAGGCGTAGATAGAACAATAGTAATGGGTGTAAATGAAGAAACTTATAATCCTGAAACTGACAATATTATTTCGAATGCATCTTGTACTACAAACTGTTTAGCCCCTGTTACTAAAGTAGTTCTAGAAAACTTTGGTATTGAAAGAGGATTGATGACTACTATACACGCTTATACTAATGATCAAAATATAATGGATAATAAGCACAAAGATTTAAGACGTGCTAGAGCAGCTGCATTAAATATTATTCCAACTACAACAGGTGCAGCACAAGCAGTAGCAGAGGTATTACCTGAAGTTAAAGGAAAACTTACTGGATATGCACTTAGAGTACCTGTAATAACTGGATCATTGGTAGATGTTACTTTTGAACTTTCAAAAGAGGCAACTGTTGAAGAAATCAATTCTGTATTCAAAAATGCAGCAGAAAATGAATTAAAAGGTATTTTAAAATATACTGACGAACCACTAGTTTCCACAGATATAATAGGAGAAAATAATTCTTCTATTTTCGACTCAAGTCTAACATTAGTAAAAGACAAGATGGTAAAATTGGTATCTTGGTATGATAATGAGTGGGGATATGCGCAAAGAGTTCTAGACCTTACAAAATACGTTGCTGGAAAAATGTAACAAATTTAAGCACTGTGGGATCTTAGATTCCGCAGTGTTTATTTATTATATTGGGAGGAAAATATATGAATAAAAAAACTTTAAAAGATTTTGACTACTCAGGCAAGAGAGTTTTAGTCAGATGCGATTTTAACGTGCCTATTCAAGACGGTGCAATCAGTGATGATAAAAGAATAGTTGAATCTTTGCCTACAATTAAATATCTAATGGGCCAAGGTGCAAAAGTTATTCTTATGTCTCATTTAGGCAGACCAAAAGGTGAAGCAAATCCTAAGTATTCGTTAGAACTAGTTGCTAAAAGGCTGGAAGAATTACTAGGAACAACTGTAAAATTTTTAAATGATGATAATGTTGTATCTGAAAAAACAAAAAACGAAATATTAAATTTGAAAGATGGAGAAGTTGCTCTTTTACAAAATACTAGATTTGTAAATGGTGAAGAAAAGAATGATGAAGAATTTTCAAAAAATCTTTCTGATTTAGGGGAATTATATGTAAATGATGCTTTTGGAACATCTCACAGAGCTCACGCTTCAAATGTGGGAATAGCTTCTAACTTACCATCAGCAGTAGGATTTCTTGTAGAAAAAGAAATATCTATAATGGGAAAAGCTATAGAAAATCCCGAAAGACCTTTTGTAGCAATATTAGGCGGAGCTAAAGTTTCTGATAAAATTGGAGTTATAGAAAATTTATTAGGCTTAGTTGATAAAATTGTAATAGTTGGTGCGATGGCTAATACTTTTTCTAAAGCAAAAGGCTATGAAGTTGGTACTTCTTTAGTAGAAGATGATAAACTTGACCTCGCAAAAGAATTAATTGAGAAAGCGAAAGAAAAAAATGTCGAACTAGTTTTACCTGTAGATGAAATAGTTGCTACAGAAATTGATGAAAATGCAGAGACTGAAGTAGTATCTGTGGCTCAAATTCCTGCAGATAAAATGGCTCTAGACATTGGACCTAAAACTATAGAATTAATCAAAAATGCCCTCGACGGAGCAAAAACAGTAATTTGGAATGGTCCAGCAGGAGTTTTTGAATTAGATAAATTTGCAAATGGAACTTTTGAAATTGCAAATATATTAGCTAATTCTGATGCAATCACAATTATTGGTGGTGGTGATTCCGCAGCAGCTGTAGAAAAAGCAGGATTAAGTGAAAAAATAACACATGTATCTACAGGTGGTGGAGCTAGCCTTGAGTTACTTGAAGGTAAAGAGTTGCCAGGTATAAGTTGTATAGAGGATAAATAATGAGAAAATCTTTAATTGCAGGAAATTGGAAAATGAACATGACTCCAAAGGAGTCTATTGAATTTGTATCTAAACTAAAAGAAGTAATTAAGAATACTTCGGGTGAAGTAGCCATTTGTGTTCCTTTTACTTCTATTTATCCTGTCAGTAATGAAATTTTAGACACTAAAATAAAATTAGGAGCTCAAAATGTTTACTTCGAAGAAAGTGGTGCATATACGGGAGAAATATCTGGATTAATGTTAAAGGATATGGGTGTAGAATATGCTATTGTTGGACACTCTGAAAGAAGAGAGTTATTTTTCGAATCTGATGA
>JAAYEN010000214.1 GCA_012728775.1 Tissierellia bacterium | reverse complement strand
TTTTGAGCCTGTACTGGTAGAAGGTAAAGCTATAAGGCTACATCCTTTAGTTTGTACTGCATACAATGCGGACTTTGACGGAGACCAAATGGCTGTTCACGTTCCTTTATCAGCAGAAGCTCAATCAGAAGCTAGACTTCTAATGCTTTCTACTAATAATGTATTGGGACTAAAAGATGGAAAACCTATAATCACTCCTACACAAGATATGGTATTAGGTATTTATTACCTAACTATGGACTCAGAAGTTCCAGTTAAAGGTGACGGAATGATATTTACAGATATGGATGAGCTTTTACATGCCTATGATTCCAAATCTGCAGATATTCACGCAAAGGTAAAAGTAAGAAAAATCTTACCAGATAATCCAAGGGGAATTTTGGTTGAAGGAACTATAGGAAGGTTTATAGTTAATCAATATATCGAACAAGATTTAGGATTTGTAGATAGAGAAACAGATCCACATGCCCTTGAAATAAATCGAGTAATTAATAAATCCATGCTAGGAAAGATTATCGAAAAAACTTTTGAAATCCATGGAAATATCGCAACAGTTAAATTTGCAGATCATATAAAAGAATTGGGCTTCAGATATTCTACTAAAGGTGCATTGACTATTTCTTTAGGGGACATAAATGTTCCTGCTGAAAAGGCTGAACTTATAGAAAAGGCTCAGCTAGAAGTAGATAGTTATGAGAAAGCTTACAAGAGAGGATTAATCTCTGACGAAGAAAGATACGAAAAAGTAATTGAAATCTGGAGTGATGTAACTGATGCTTTGACTAGTGTAGTTATGAATAGTTTTGATTACGATAATAATATATTTATTATGGCGGATTCTGGAGCGAGGGGTTCCAAGAACCAAATATCTCAGTTAGCAGGTATGAGGGGACTTATGGCTTCTCCTACTGGTAGAATCATTGAGGTACCAATTTCTTCAAACTTTAGAGAAGGATTATCTGTATTAGAATTCTTCATGTCTACTCACGGTTCGAGAAAAGGACTTGCAGATACAGCTCTTAGAACAGCGGACTCGGGTTATTTAACTAGAAGACTTGTTGACGTTGCTCAAGAAGTAATAGTAAGAGAGCTAGATTGTGGAACTGAAGAATATAGTGTGATAAAGGAATTCTCAGATGGCAAAGAGCTAATTGAAAGTTTGGAAGACAGAATTACAGGAAGATATTCTGTAGAGGAAATTATACATCCTGAAACTGGAAAAGTATTAATTGGCAAAAACCAAATGATTACAGGCATTATAGCTGATAAAATAATAGATGCTGGTATTAAGGAAGTAAAAGTTCGTACTGCTCTTGGATGTAAGAGCAAAGGCGGAGTATGTTCTGTATGCTATGGTATGAACTTGGCAAACGGAGCAGAAGCAGGAGAAGGGGAAGCTGTAGGAATAATAGCAGCTCAATCCATTGGAGAACCTGGAACACAGCTTACGATGAGAACATTCCATACAGGTGGAGTAGCTAGTGCTTCTGACATCACACAAGGTTTGCCTAGGGTTGAAGAGCTTTTTGAAGCTAGAAAACCTAAAGGACTTGCTATGATTTCTGAAATTGACGGAGTTGTAAGAGTAGTCAATGAAAATAGAAAACGTGAAGTAATTGTAACTGGAGATGATGGAAATGAAGAAAGGTATACTATCGTTTACGGTGCAATTATCAAAGTGAAAGATGGAGAAAGAGTAGAAGCTGGACAAGAGCTTACAAGTGGTTCTGTATATCCTCAAGATTTATTACGAATTAAAGGTGTTAAGGGTGTACAAGATTATATACTAAAAGAAGTTCAAAGGGTATATAGACTTCAAGGTGTAGATATTAACGACAAGCATATAGAAATTATTCTAAGACAAATGCTTGCCAATATAAAAGTTGAAGAATCTGGAGATACTAATTTATTGCCAGGATCTTTTGTAAAAGCTGATGTATTTACTGAAGCAAATGAAAAAGCCTTAGCGGCAGAATTGGAACCAGCTACTGGAAGCCCGGCTCTTATGGGAATTACAAAAGCTTCACTAGAAACTGAATCTTTCTTATCCGCAGCATCTTTCCAAGAAACTACAAAAGTATTGACAGATGCAGCGATTAAAGGAAAAGAAGATTCGTTAATGGGTCTTAAAGAGAATGTTATTATTGGACAGCTTATACCTGCAGGTACTGGATTAAGAAAATATAGAGATGTAGTAATAAAAAGTGCTTATGGAGAAGAATTACTTCCAGAAGAAGTAGAAGAAGCTCAATAAACTATTAAAAAGGACTGTGACAAATCACAGTCCTTTGTTGTACATATCTATATTTTTATTCAATTTCATTGTATATTTTGAAAAAATCGTATTATATGTTATAATTTTATAATTAGTAATTTGGTGGTGGAACTTGGAGAAATGGTTAATAAAGAGTGCTAGTACAGATTTTAGCACTCTTGGTAAAACGCAAAACGAAAAAATTTTATATAGGATTATTGCTAACAGGGGCATAAATTCAGAGGAGGATTTAAATGAGTTTTTAAATCCTGATTTGTCAAAATTGCATTCACCTGAATCTATGGCTGATATGGATAGGGCAACTGACATTTTAATCAACTCTTTAGAAAATGAGGAAAAGATTCGAATAGTTGGAGATTATGATGTCGATGGTATCATGAGCACATATATTTTATATAAATTTCTAAGTGGAGAAAGCTCCAATATAGATTACCAAATTCCCCACAGAATTACAGACGGATATGGACTAAATGTTGATATGGTAGCAGATGCTATAAAGGACGGAGTTAATTTAATAATAACTTGTGATAATGGTATTTCTGCATTTGATGCAATAGATTTAGCAAAAAGTAATAATATAAAGGTAATAGTATTAGATCATCATGAACCCAAAATATCTGAAGATGGAATGACTCAAGTTCTTCCCAATGCAGATGCAGTAGTGGATCCTAAGAGAGATGACTGCCAATATCCTTTTAAGGGCTTATGTGGTGGAGCAATAGCATATAAGTTTGTGGATCATATTTCATTAATTTTAGGCTATGAGGAAGGGGAAATAGTCAGAGAATATCTTGAGTTTGCAGCAATAGCTACTGTTTGCGATGTTATGGATTTAATTGGAGAGAATCGTATTATAGTATATAATGGCTTAAAGCTATTAAATAATACTACTAATTTAGGTTTGAAAACTTTGATAAAAACTGCTGAGATAAACGACAAGACTCTAGACCCTTATTATTTAGGATTTGTAATTGGACCTATGTTTAATGCATCTGGTAGACTAGATACTGCTACTAAAGGTTTAGAATTACTATTAGAAGAAAATGTAAAAAGAGCATCTTTAATTGCACTGGATTTAAAAAATTTGAATCAAGAAAGAACTAAACTTACTAAAGATGGATTAGAGTTATTTATTAAAGAAATAGAATCCATGAAACTCTTTGAAGATAAAGTTATAGTGGCATATGTTCCTGAGATTCATGAAAGCATTGCT
>JAAYEN010000195.1 GCA_012728775.1 Tissierellia bacterium | reverse complement strand
GCTGTAAATGCATCATGTGTAACCATTAAAATAGTTGCTTCTAACTCCTTATTTAACTTCTCTATTGAATTTAATAACATTTTAGATGATTTAGAATCTAATGCTCCAGTTGGTTCATCCGCTAATATTAACGATGGATTAGTTACTATAGCTCTTGCCGCTGCAACTCTTTGCTTTTGTCCACCTGACATTTCATAAGGATATTTATCTAATACTTCACTTATTCCTAAATTTTCTGCTGACTTTTCTATTAATGGTCTTATTTCCTTCCCCCTCATTCCACCTATAGTTAATGCAAGAGAGATATTTTCATAAGCTGTTAAGGTGTCTAAAAGATTTAAATCCTGAAATATAAACCCTAACTTATTCATTCTAAATCTATCTAATTTCTTTCCCTTAAGCCTTGTTATATCTTCTCTATCAATTTCAATACTACCCGTGGTTACTTTATCTATTGTTGATATACAATTAAGTAATGTTGTTTTACCACTTCCTGATGGACCCATTATTCCAATGAATTCACCCTTATCTATGCTAAAACTTATACTGTCTAAAGCCTTTGTTACATTATCCTTATTACCATAATACTTTTCTACATTCTTTACATTTAAAATACTTTTCATTTAATATCCCCTCCCTGTTTCTGTTAGTCTAAAGTTTTTTACACTACTTTTCTTTTAAATTCTTTATATATCAAGGTTTCGCAAGTTTTTTTGTATAAAAAAACAACGACCCCCTAATTTCATGTTAAAATTGAATCTCTAAACCAAAAATCAACACGAAAGGTTGTCGTTATTATGGATTCAATTATAACTTATTTAATAGCATATAATCAATATTTAATTACCATTATCGGTGAATTACTTTTATTTATTGTGCAATATATTCCACTTAAACAAATGGTATTTGATGATTCAAATAGTCCTGAATATCAAAAATTCAAAGTAGATAAGCTACCTACAATACTTAAATTTGAAAAAGTAGATTATAAATTACTTTTAGCTTATTACAAACATAAATATAATAAGAACGTAAAACCCGTCCAAAGACGGAACGGTAAGTCTATTCCAAAAAAAATTAAATGTCCTAAATGTGGTGCACCTCACGAATATATTTACGATAATAATGGCAATAAAGGTCAGTTTAAGTGTAAGATTTGTCAACTTCCTTTTAAAGAAACTAATTATGCAGCTAAACCAATAGTTTTTATTTGCCCTTACTGTGGTGCTACCCTTACTGAGCAAAAACAACGTAAACACTTTAAAATACATAAATGTAATAATTCTAAATGCTCATATTATCAAAGAAATCTTAAGAAGCTTCCTAAGGATCTTGATCCTGCCGATAAATATAAATACAAGCTTCATTATATATACCGTGAATTCAATATTAACTTCTTTAAGATGGATTTATATCCAATATCAAAACATGCTACAGGATTTAATTTTAAAAAGTTCAATCCTCATATAATGGGATTATGCCTTACTTATCACGTTAATTGTAAAATGTCTACAAGACAAACTGCACATGTTTTAGAAGAAGTTCATGGAATAAAAATATCACATAGAACTGTTGCTAATTATGCTCTAACAGCAGCTGCTGTTATTAAACCGTTTGTTGATACATTTAATTACAAACCATCTAAAATACTTTCTGCCGATGAAACTTATATAAAAGTTAAAGGAATTAAGCATTATGTTTGGATTGTAATGGATGCTTGTAAAAAGTCTATTCTAGGTTATCAAGT
>JAAYEN010000203.1 GCA_012728775.1 Tissierellia bacterium | reverse complement strand
TTAGCAGTTGAAAAGGCTAAGGCTGGATTTAAAACTATTGGATTTGATGTTCAAGAATCTAAAGTTGAAATGGTCAATGCAGGTAAGAACTATATTGGGGATGTTGTTAATGAAGACCTAGAAGAAATAGTTAAGTCAGGACTATTAACTGCCACAACGGATTTTTCTCAAGTAGCCTCAGCTGATTGTGTAGCAATATGCGTACCAACGCCACTTGATGCATACCAACAACCAGATATCAGCTATGTAAAAGCATCTGCTGAAAGCATTGTTCCATTTATGCATAAGGATATGTTGATAGTTCTAGAATCTACTACATATCCAGGAACAACAGAGGAGCTTTTAAAGCCAATTCTAGAAAAGTCAGGGCTCAAATGTGGAGTAGACTTCTACCTTGCATTCTCACCTGAAAGAGTAGATCCAGGGAATCTTATTTATAAAACCAAGAATACACCAAAAGTTGTTGGTGGTATTACTCCTGAGTGTACAGATGTTGCAGCTGCAATGTATGAGGCAATCTTAGAGGCGCCTGTTCACAGAGTATCCTCTCCTGCAATTGCTGAAATGGAGAAAATCCTGGAAAACACATATAGAAATGTTAACATCGGTCTGGTTAACGAACTCGCAATTTTGAGTAACAAAATGGGCATTAATTTCTGGGAAGTTGTAGATGCAGCAAAGTCAAAACCATATGGATTCCAAGCATTCTATCCAGGGCCAGGACTTGGAGGTCATTGTATTCCCCTTGATCCATATTATTTGTCATGGAAGGCTAGAGAGTATGGTTTTCACACTTCAATGATTGAATCATCAATGATGGTAAATGACAGAATGCCTGAATATTGCGCAGAAAGATCTAGCAAGATTCTTAATAGACATAAAAAGGCGATGAATGGATCAAGAATTCTTGTGTTAGGTGTAGCATACAAGCAAGATATTGAAGATTATAGAGAAAGTCCTGCTATTAAAGTGATAGAAGAACTTGAAAAAGAAGGTGCAGATGTTGTCTACTACGATCCATTTGTTTCTGAATATCGTGAACTCGGTGTTATCAAAAAAGGTGAAGCTGAACTCACTCAAGAACTCATAAAAAGTGCAGACCTTGTTATTGTAACTACTGCTCATACAAATGTTGATTATGGTTTCGTTCAGAAACATGCTAAGGCGATATTTGACACAAAGAATGCTATGAAGAATATCAAAGTACGCGAAAATATAGAGTTGCTATAAAGGGGGACTTACATTGAGTTTTAAATATGCGATTATAGGTTGCGGCAGAATCTCACCAAATCATATTGCAGCTGCACTTGAGAACAAATTAGACATTATAGCCTTATGCGATGTTGAAGAATCAAAAATGGATACTACCATTCAAAATTTTAATCTTTCAGGTGAAACAAGGAAGTATGTGAATTATAAAGAGATGCTAGAAATCGAAAAGCCAGAACTTGTGGCTATATGTACTGAAAGTGGTAAGCATGGTCGGATGGCACTAGATTGTATAGATGCTGGAGCTAACCTTATTATTGAAAAACCGATAGCACTTTCTTTAGAAGAAGCAGATCTAATAATAGAGAAAGCCAATGAAAAGAACATAAAGGTTAGTGCATGTCACCAGAATAGATTCAATAAATCTGTACAAAAGATTAGAGAAGCTGTCGAAGCTAAACGTTTTGGTAAATTGATGCATGGTACTGCTCATATCAGATGGAATAGAGGAGAAGACTACTATACGCAAGCACCATGGAGGGGAACCTGGGAGCAAGACGGTGGTGCTCTAATGAATCAGTGTATCCATAACATAGATCTCTTGAGATGGATGATGGGTGATGAAATCACTGAAGTTGTAGGTATGACAGATAATCTAATTCATAGTTTCATAGATGCTGAAGATTTAGGCATGGCCCTAGTGAAGTTCGCTAATGGAAGCTATGGAGTAATTGAAGGTACTACAAATATTTACCCAAGAAATTTAGAAGAAACTTTATATATCTTTGGTGAAAAAGGAACGGTTAAAGCTGGAGGTAAATCTGTAAATCTAATAGAAGAATGGCAGTTTGAAGACAATTTAGATGACCCAGAGGTAGTCAAGGAGAAATACCATGAAAATCCACCAACTGTTTATGGCTTTGGTCACAACCCACTTTATGCAGATGTGATCGATGCAATAAAAAATGATAGAGAGCCTTATGTAACAGCAGTTGATGGAAGAAACGCGCTTGAACTTGTTCTTGCGATTTACAAGTCTGCGGCTGAAGGAAAGAGTGTAAAACTACCACTAGACAAATGCAGTACATTAGATTTTAAAGGAAGGTTTGACAGATGAGCTATTTCGTTCATGAGAGCAGTTATATAGATGAGGATGTAACTATCGGTGAAGGTACTAAGATATGGCATTTTTCTCATG
>JAAYEN010000241.1 GCA_012728775.1 Tissierellia bacterium | reverse complement strand
TATGGTTTATTTGGTGTAGTTGCAGATGAAACTGCATCTGTATACGCTTCTGATGTTTCCCAAGTAGTTCCCACAAGATGTCTAAAAATTTGGAATGTGGCTTCTGGTCTAGGATGAGAACCGCCATACCAGAATTTGGAAAATTCTTGGTGTTTTAATGGCGAAACAAATTTATTAGTTACTTCAAAGGATATAGAAGTTCGCTTATTCATCTCATCCCTTTGTTCATTTGTAATTTCTACTCCTACAAATTCATAGTTTTGAGGTGGTATGGGTTCTGTTACTCTATATTCAATTTCATTTCCTTCTGCATCAGTGTTGGGTAGGAGAGTGGTGCTGGTCCAGCCATCTTGATTATTTCCAGAGATAGTAATAGCCCTACCTTCTTCTAACTTTACTCCATTGAGATACGGAGTTACGACTACAATAACATCAGGTCTATTGCCGTTATTGTAATATTCTCCCCCTTGCCAAATTTTGTCTATTTTTATTGGAAATACCTCTGGTTGATAGGTATTTTTTATAACAAAACCATTGGTATCATCTCCAGTTACTTCTGATGTATATCCTAGAACTTCAGTTTCTTCTCTAACCGTATATTTAAATTCTTCGCCTAGAGGTCCAATAGCTGGTATGCCTTCAAACACTCCTTTCCATTCGTTGGCTTCGTTTAGTTCGAGGGTTTGTTGATAATTCCATCCAGCAGGTGGGACTTCTCCGTTTAATAAAAGCTGAACAGTAATTGGTCGGCGAGAACTTTCGTTTCCACCAATCCATTGTTTTTCCACTGGAAGATCAAGTGTCAATCTGACTGCTACTGTATTGGACTGTCCGTAATTGATACCATTATAGGAAACTGCAAAGTTATTATTTGCGTAAGCTCTGTTGTAAGGGTTTGCTCTAATATATTCAGGAGTTTTTGCATTTACAATAAAATCTACTTCACTGTAGGCATCTAATTCATATCCTTCGTTCATTTTTATATAAATGGCAGTAACTGATTGCCAACCACCGAATGCTGGAACTTCTGCTTCAGTTTTCCATAAATCTGTATCTGCTATTGCAGATTGTGGATTAGAAGGTGGATATTTATCAAGTCTATACATAACAGTATATTTTTCCGGCTCTGGATTTATAATTGGTCCAGTTATTATAGTTGAAAACGCACTTCGCCTTGAAGGGTAAGCTCCTTCTAGATAGTAGTATTCTGTATCTCCTTCGTATGGAAATTTATCATAAACATAGAGATTAGATAATGGGGTGCTGTCATTATTTCGCACAGTAAGCTTGTATTGGAAGTCGGTATCATATCCTAAATACATAGCATCATTTCCCCAAGGATCTCCCTCTTGCTCTCTAATATATTTTAAACCTTGGACTTCTTCAGGTAAACTTGCAACAAAAGTATTGCGTCCTCCAAATATTTTTTCATCTTTTATTCCGTCACGATCAGCATCAAATATGTCGTCTAAAAGTGCTCCTCCTGTCCTTTCGTATATAACATTGGGATCTAAATCCTTCCACTCATCTGAATAGAAGTAAAAATAATTCATATTTTCTTCTGGAGCATTTTCATTCCATGTAGATGCTGCATTTTCGTTAATTTCTGTGTGGACAACAGCGCTAAATCCGGAACTTGGTAAATCTCTCACGCGGAAATCTCGTAATTCTATAACTATAGCTTGGCGACCACTATTTTGATAGTTATCTACTGGAGTAATTTTTGCTGTTTCTCTAAAGAAAACTTCGTTAATATA
>JAAYEN010000011.1 GCA_012728775.1 Tissierellia bacterium | reverse complement strand
CTACATTTTTAGTAGTATTTGTAGTTTTTGCCGTATTAATATTAATGGCTTCAATTATAGCCATGTTTACAAAAAATAATTTAGATAAAAACTTAGGAGGATTGAATGAATAAAAAAAGATGGTTGGGAGTGGGAGTGGCACTTGTACTTTTGGTTATTTCCTTTGCTGTCCCTAAATACACACCAGAAATAGATACCACTTCTCAGTTAAGTTCTTTAAAGGATTTAGCTTTTGGGATGGGGACTATAACAGAAAATGTAATTGAAATGGGAGATCCTAACTCTAGAATTTTAGCACTAGAATTGTTTGGGACAATCGGTTCTGGTGGAAGTGCTGCTAACGGAGGGTATGACCATGAATTTATGTTAGAGCAGTTGGATAAAGTTCTAGATGATGAAAGCATCAAGGGAATCTATTTTCTTGTAGACACCCCAGGTGGAGGAGTTTACGAATCAGCAGAAATCAGAGATAGGATTTTAAAGATTAAAGAAGAAAAAAATATTCCGATTTATGTGCAAATGCTAGGTATGGCTGCATCAGGAGGATACTACGTATCAGCAGATGCAACTAAAATATACGCTACACAAGAATCCATCACAGGATCCATCGGCGTAATAAGCACTACTTTTGATATTACTGGACTACTGGATAAATACGGGGTTTCAGTTACAAATTATACATCAGGAAATATGAAGGCCATGGGCAGTCCTTTTGAATCTCCATCTGAAGAAGAAAAATCTATTTGGCAAGAATTGATAAATGAAACTTATGACAGATTCGTATCTATAGTTGCAAATGGAAGAAATATACCAGAAGAAACTGTTAGAACTTTAGCAGATGGTCGAATTTATACGGCTAATCAAGCTTTAAATAACGGATTGATAGATGAAATTGCCTTTCCAGAAAAATCTTTGGAAGATTTAAAAACGGAAAATGGATTGGAAACTGCGGAAGTTTTCTCCTACCACAAAGACACGGGAACAGATTTTTTCAGCTTATTGGATTTAGCAAAATCTAAAGTGGAGAAAAGTTCTGATTTGATTCAGCTAAAAGAGATTATGGAAAATCACAAAAACATGCCGACTCCTATGTATCTTTATGGAGGTAAATGATGAATGATTTTATCGAAATTAAAAATGAAGAAGAATCAGAAGTAAAAGGGGAGTTCACTTCTAAGAGAAGAATTTATTCAGTAGAAGAAATTGAAAATGAATACTATCCCAGGATTTTTTACGCAGGATTTTTTATCAGACTTTTTTCATTCCTAGTAGATTCTTTAGTCGCAAGTCTAATAGTTAAAATCCTACTAGATTCTACTTTGGCGCTTACAAGAATTACCCCATCTTTGAAAGTTTATGGAATTCTTAGTACATTGATATTTCTACTTTATTTTACAATTTCCACTTATTTAACAGGTGGCCAAACTTTAGGTAAGATGATATTCGGTTTAAAAGTAGTTAGGCTAGATGGAGAAAAGCTAGATCTTATTACAGTAATTATGAGAGAATTCGTAGGTAGATTTATCCACAGTTACGGAATATTGGCGATTCTTTATGTACTAACTGCTTTTACTGAAAAGAAACAAAACCTTTCGGATTTATTCGCAGATACTTCGGTAATCAGTCTATCTAAAGTACAAGCATATAATATTGGAAAAACACAGACGATATAATTAAATTATACAATGAAAAATTCGGAAATTAATTTCCGGATTTTTTATGATGAAAAATTTAATTTAAAATATTAAATTGGAAAAATATCAATATTTTCTTTTTATTTATGGTACAATTTCTTTATGGAAAAAAATTACTTATCACATTTTTCAAAACACGTATCTGCAAATATGATTGGAACTATTGGCTTATCACTTTATATATTTGCCGATACTTATTTTATGTCCTATTATGCAGGTCCCATGGGACTAACAGCACTTAATATCGCCATTCCTGTTTACGGCATTATTTATTCTTTCGCCCATATGATAGGTGTAGGTGGAGGAACGAATTTTTCATTTTCATCTGCACAAGGAGACTACAAAAAAGCAAATGAGTACTTTAGCATATCTATTTCCTATGCTGTTTTAATTGGAATTGTTATAGCTACTTTTGGCTTTTTATTTTCAGAAAAATTGTCTTTACTCCTTGGCGCAAATTCTGAATCCATTGAAATGACTAATATTTATATAAAAACTATAATGTCCTTTAGTCCTTTTTTTATACTAAATACTACGATGATAACCTTCCTTCGCTACGACAATAATCCCAATCTTGCAATGTTTGCCATGCTTAGTAGTTCCATATTTAATATTATCGGCGATTATGTATTTATGGAATATTTCCATCTAAGTGTATTTGGAGCAGCTTTAGCCACTGGTATAGCTCCCATAGTCTCAATTTTAATATTCCTTGGGCACATTATAAAAAAACAAGGAATCTTAAAATTCCAAAGTATAAACTTTAATGTAAAGGAACTATTTAAAATATCTAGACTGGGAATTTCCACAGCAGTATATGAACTCTCCCAATCCCTTGTGACTTTGTCATTTAATTATTTGATATTGGGAATTTCTGGAAATATGGGAATAGCAGCTTACGGAATAATTACTAATGTAGGATTAATTATAATGTCTATGTTTAATGGATTACAACAAGGTATGCAACCACTAATTAGCCGAGCTCATGGAGTTAGAGATTATATAGGCGAAAAAATTTACTTAAAATATGGAATTGTCTTTGGAATAGTTCTGTCTGTTTTTGTATATGTAATTTCATTTTTAAATTTAGATGGACTAATAAGAATTTTCAACTCCCAGAATGTAAAAATCCTTTATGATTTGGCGAAGACGGGAATAATTGTTTACTTTTTAGGATTCCTACCCCATGGACTAAATATCGCAATAATAGCATACGAAAACGCCACCAATAATCCACGAATGTCCTTTATACTATCATTGGCTAGGGGAACTATACTGTCCCTATTGTTTGCCTTTGTCCTCTCCCATTATTTTGGAATGTTGGGAATTTGGCTTTCCTTTCCATTAGCAGAAATGGTAACATTAGGTTTATATGTGGTATTTAAAAAAATATTAGACAAAAATATGTAGCTCCACCCTTTGCCAATTCCGGATCATCGTTTTCATAACACACAGAAAAGTTATCTTCTTTGAGTGAGTAATTGCACTCTTGAAGTTAAGCTATAATTGTTTTCGACTGATTCTACATCTACTGTAATTTCATCGCCAACCTTAAAATCTTCATAGGTCAAATCCTCAGTTTCACCAGTTTCATTGTCGACATATATATAATACACTTCATCGTTTTCGCAGCTAATATAACATTTTTCGCCTAGAATGCTATTTTTATCTAAGTTTTTTACTACAAAACCTTTCAGCTCAGTATTAATTTCTAAAATCTCTGCATTTAAACCGGCATGGATAACATCCTTATTATTTCCACACCCTGTAAAGCTAGTCATAATCATTAGTATTGTCAGTATTGCTAATATCTTTTTCATAATTTACCTCCCTTATCATCTATATATTTCAAATAAAAGCGTAGATTTTATTATATTCAAATTTCAACAACTTAAATTCGTCCCCTACGGTGTGTGTTGAATGTAGGGAATATAGAATAGACTTGGAGAATTATTCCCCAAGCCTATTTTAATTTGTCAATTTATACAGATTCTACAATTTTCAATCGAAACATCTGCAAAATTATATACAACTGTACTCTTATTTATCTTGTTCTCTTTTAGCTGCTTCTATTATTCCTGCTGCTACTTCGTGTGGCACTTGTTCATATCTTACGAATTCCATGCTGAAGTTTCCACGTCCTTGAGTCATTGCTCTTAAATCTATTGCGTATTCAAACATTTCTGCTTGTGG
>JAAYEN010000002.1 GCA_012728775.1 Tissierellia bacterium | reverse complement strand
GTTAGGAAGATTGTAGCGATAATTTTTTCTCCTATAAATCCACCGAACATATCACAGAGGGCTTCTCTAGAAAGATCTTCGTCTCTTAGATTGAGACCTTGAGGCTTTCTAAAGATTTCGTTTCGTAAGTCTAGAGTAGTTTCGTAATCTTGGGAGCCATACTCTATCCTTCTCATCTCCATCATGATCTCCATGTGCATTTTCTCCTTTGAGAATCATTTTAATAGGACTTTACCTGCACTGGCTCCTATTCTATCGGCTCCTGCGTTTATCATTGCCATCAATTCGTCGTGTGTTCTGATGCCCCCTGATGCCTTGATTTTACAATAATCACCTACTACAGACTTAATTAATTTTACGTCTTCAACTGTAGCACCTCTTGTGCTAAAGCCTGTAGAAGTCTTTACAAAATCTCCGCCGCCCTCTAAAACCGCATTAGAAGCTAGTGTTATTTCTCTTTCATTCAGCAAAGCCGTCTCTATTATAACCTTGAGAACCTTGTTTTGGCAAGCATTTTTTACAGCTTTAATTTCGGCTGTAACGTAGTCAACATCACCATCTTTAAGCTTTCCAATATTGATGACCATGTCCACTTCGTCAGCGCCTTTATCTATGGCATCTCTTGCTTCGAAAATTTTAGATTCAGTTGAATTTGCACCTAAAGGGAATCCAATTACAGTACAAATTTCCACCTTAGAACCCTTTAACTGTTCTTCGGCATATTCAATCCAAGAAGGATTTATGCATATGGTTTTGAATTTATATTCTTTTGCCTCTTCGATTAATTTATCAATATGTTCTTTTGTGCCTTCAGCTTTTAAATATGTGTGATCAATGTATTTGTTTAGTTCCATTATTTCCTCCGTTATATGTAATCGATCATTGTGAGTTTATTATACCCTACTATATTAGATAATACTTATTAATTATTAAATAAAAGGGACATGTTTAACATTATTTTAACTAACAGAAAAATTAAATGCGTATACACAAAAAAGTAAAGTTATGTAACTTAACAATTAACTTAAACTTAGAGAAAAAATATAATAATTAAAAAAATAACTTTTAAAATAAGTAAATATTTACCACTTAATTTAAATTGAAAAAATTTAGTAATTTTGAAGTATATAAAATATTAAATTACAGTAATAGAAAAATTTTTTAAACAAATGATAAATTAATAAAATATACCAATAATTAAAAAAATAACTAAAACTTCTACATCATTGATGCTTACTTGATTTTGTTTGACTCAACCCTAGCCCAATGTTAATATAAATCTATCTAATTAAAATAATTTTATAGTGGTAAAATTATTTTAATAAAAGAAAACCTTATAGGAGGACAGTATGAAGAAAGAAAGAAACGAAAAGGAAATTGGTGGCGTACTACAGACCATTGAGCGTGTAGGAAATGCTTTGCCTCACCCAGCAATAATTTTTGTTATTTTATCAGTTGTGCTAGTTATTATAGCTGAAATAATTAGTCGTGCAGGCATTACAGTAGATTACTACGATGCCAGAGCTCATGAACAAGTGCAACTTGGGGCAGTATCTCTATTAAACGCAGAAGGCTTACGGTATATTTTTAATTCCGCGACGAAAAACTTCACGGGATTTGCACCTCTTGGAACAGTATTAGTAGCGATGCTAGGAGTTGGAGTAGCTGAGTACACAGGCTTATTTAACACAAGCTTGAGAAAATTATTATCTGGCGTTCCAATGGGAATAGTAACGCCTACAATTGTTTTTGCAGGAGTTATGAGTAATATTGCATCAGACGCAGGATACGTTGTGGTTATTCCTCTGGGAGCTTTAATATTTGCCAGTATGGGAAGACATCCGGTAGCAGGACTTGCTGCTGCGTTTGCAGGAGTATCGGGAGGATTTAGTGCAAACCTTTTATTAGGAACACTAGACCCATTACTTCAAGGTATTACTAATGAAGCATTACATGCAGCTAGTATAGATTTGGCTATAGATCCAACAGCTAACTGGTACTTCATGATAGTTTCTACATTTATTATAGTAGCAGTAGCTACTGTAGTTACTAATAAAATAGTAATTCCTAACTTAGGACCTTATCACGGTGATTACGTTCATGAAGATGCACCGATTACAGAATTAGAAAACAAAGGTCTTAAAAATGCAGGTTTAGCATTATTAGTATTCTTAGTGCTGATGGGATTAGCTATGTTCTTACCGAATGCTCCACTTAAAGCACCAGATGCTAATGGAGATTTAGTAATAACAGGTTTCATAAGTAATGGTTTAATATTTGCGATGTTCTTAGCGTTTTTTATTCCAGGACTTGCTTATGGTAAAACTATAGGTGTAATAAACAATTCCAACGATCTAATTGCTACTATGACTAAATCTATGCAAAGTATGGGTGGATATTTAGTTCTTGCCTTCTTCGCATCTCAATTCGTAGCGTATTTCTCTCACACTAACTTAGGAATTATTCTTTCAGTTAAGGGAGCGGAATTCTTAAAAGCTATAGGACTTTCAGGAATACCACTAATTACAGTATTTATTTTACTATGTGCGTTTATCAACTTGTTTATGGGTTCAGCATCTGCAAAATGGGCGATTATGGCTCCTATATTTGTACCTATGATGTATCACATGGGAATTAGTCCAGCTCTTACTCAAGTAGCATATAGAATAGGAGACTCTACGACTAATATTATCAGTCCACTTATGAGTTACTTCGCTATGATAGTAGTATTTATGCAACGTTATGACAAAGAAAAAGGACTTGGAACATTAATTTCTACCATGGTTCCTTATTCAATATCATTCTTAATTACTTGGACACTACTATTAATAATATGGATGTTTATAGGACTTCCACTAGGACCAGGAGCAGCTTTATATATTTAAAAAACAACTTCGCCGAGAGATTTCTTTCGGCGATGTGTTTTACATAGATTGAATTTTAAAAAATAGGTTAATAATATAATATAAAATATCCAAGGAGGATTTATGGAAAAACAAGATAGAATAGTAGAAAGATTTTTAGAATATGTTCAAATAGATAGCCCGACTAAAGAAGAAAAAGATTTTAAAGATAGGCTTAAAAAAGATCTAGAAGAATTAGGACTAGAAGTATATGAAGATGATGCAGGTGAAAAAGCAGGGTCTAATTCAGGAAACTTAATCGTAAAGTTAAAGGGTACAGGAGATAAAACTATATTATTTAGCTCTCATATGGACACAGTTTCACCAGGAAGAGGAATAAAACCAGAAATTCGTGATGGAGTTATTTATTCAGATGGAACTACAGTTTTAGGCTCTGATGACAAAGCTGGTGTAGCAGCTATTGTAGAAATGCTAAATGTTTTGATAGAAGAAGAAATTCCACACCATAATATAGAAGTGGCATTTACTATTTACGAAGAGGGTGGATTATTCGGCTCCAAGTATTTAGATTACTCAAAACTAAATGCAGACTATGGAATAGTAGTAGACAGTGGTTCGGCACCAGGGTTTACAGTTTTAACAGGACCTGCTCAAAATAAAATCAGCGTTAAATTCAAAGGTAAAACTGCCCACGCAGGTGTAGCGCCTGAAACTGGAATCTCTGCAATCCAAATTGCA
The DNA here is from genome assembly GCA_012728775.1 of Tissierellia bacterium. The sequence goes on along the minus strand of JAAYEN010000002.1, from coordinate 7,541 downwards.
GCAGAAGCTATTAGAAATATGAAACTTCTTAGAATAGATGAAGAAACTACTGCTAATATAGGCTCTATTCAAGGGGGCGGACCTACTAATATCGTAACAGACGAAGTAGAAATTCAAGCAGAAGCTAGAAGCTTAGACAACGAAAAACTAAAAGCCCAAACTGAACACATGGTACAATGTGTAAAAGATGCCCAAAGTAAATATGGCATAGAAGCTGAAATAGAAGTTGTAGAAGCATATAAAGCATTCGGCGTGACAGAAGATTCAGTGCCAGCCCAAGCAGTAAAAGCAGCTTGCGAAAAAGCAGGATTTGATTTTGTAGCAGGAAAAAGTGGTGGCGGCTCTGATACAAACAACTTCAATTTAAATGGAATTCCGTCAGTAAATATTGGAGTAGGTTACGAAAAAGTTCACACTACAGAAGAATTCATTCCAATAAGCGCCCTTCATGACGTAGCAAAATTATTACTTGAAATTGCAAAAGCTTAAATAAAAATTTTAAATAATTATAGCCTATAAATGGATATTAAAATCCACATTGTAGGCTATAATTTTTTTAGGTTATTTTAAAAAATTAGTTCAGGTGCTATACTAAGAATATGGAATTTGCATTTAATGGAGGACAGAATGAGTATATTAACGGTTAAAAACCTAAGCCATAGCTATGGCGGAAGAGAAATATTAAAAAATGTAAACTTTAGACTTTTAAAAGGTGAACATGTAGGACTTGTAGGACCTAATGGCGAAGGCAAGTCTTCTTTTATGAATATAATTACGGGAAAATTAATTCCTGAAGACGGAGATATCGAGTGGGCTAAAAGAGTAAAGGTAGGTTATCTAGATCAACATGCATCTTACGATGGATCTGTTACTGTTGGAGATATTTTAAAAGACGCATTTTCTCATCTTTTTGATATAGAAGAGGAGATAAATGAAATATATTCCAAAATGGGAGATGACAATGTAAATCTAGACGAACTTATGGAAGAAGTAGGATTATTGCAAACCATGCTAGAACACCATGACTTTTACATGATTGACTCAAAGGTAGATGAAGTGTCCCGAGCTTTTGGAATTAATGATATACTGGAGAAATCTTTCGATTCCCTTTCAGGTGGACAAAGATCCAAGGTTTTACTTTGTAAATTGCTTTTGGAGAAGCCAGATATTTTGTTATTAGACGAACCTACCAATTATTTAGATGAAGAACATATAAACTGGCTGAGAAGATATTTACAAGAATATGAGAATGCCTTTTTATTAATATCCCACGATATTTCATTTTTAAATTCTGTAATTAACTTAATTTATCATGTGGAAAATAAAGAGTTAAATAGATATGTAGGGGATTATTCTGAATTTGAAAGATTAAAAGAAATTAAAGAAAAGCAAATTGAATCAGCATACAAAAAGCAGCAACAAGAAATTGCGGATTTAGAAGATTTTGTCCAAAGAAATAAAGCTAGAGTAGCCACTAGAAATATGGCAATGTCTAGACAGAAAAAATTAGACAAAATGGAATTAATCGAATTGACAAGAGAAAAACCCAAGCCGGAATTTAGATTTTTGGAAACAGGTGGGGCTAGTAGAATAATTTTTGAAACCAATAATTTAGTTATAGGTTATGATAAAAATAGACCTATTTCAAAACCCTTAAATTTGAGGATGGAAAGGGGACAAAGAATTGCCATAACAGGTGCTAATGGATTGGGGAAATCCACCCTTATCAAAACTCTACTTGGTCACATAAAGCCCATAAGCGGCATCATAGAAAATGGGCAAAATATTGAAGTGGGATATTTTGAACAAGAAGAAGACTATGGAGATAAGAAAACTGTAATTGAAGATGTGTGGGAGGTGTTTCCCAGCTGGAACCAAGCACAAATAAGGGGCGCCCTTGCGAAGTGTGGCCTAATGACTGCCCAAATTGAATCCTTAATAAAAGTATTAAGCGGTGGAGAACAGGCGAAAGTTAGACTTTGTAAAATTTTAAATGTACCTACTAATATACTAATGCTAGACGAGCCCACTAATCACTTAGACCCTGATGCGAAAGATGAGTTAAAACGAGCTTTGAAAGCATATAAAGGTGGAATATTTTTAATCAGCCACGAAAAAGATTTCTATGAAGAAGTGGCTACGGATATTTGGAATATGGAAGATTTTTCCCTTCTAGGTTGAAGATAACACTCCCTGGAGACAAATAAAATCTATAAGGTATTGACAAATAATAGATTTAGTTATAGAATGTATTTGTCTTCAGGGCGAGGTGTAATTCCTCACCGGCGGTGATAGTCCGCGAATTTGCATAAAGCGAATCGATTCGGTGTAATTCCGAAACCGACAGTATAGTCTGGATGGAAGGAGATTAAATATTTATAATCTTTTTTTGCCTGAGATATATAGGGCAATTTTTTTAGCCCAATTATCGGAGGTTATTATGAATAATGTATCAGCAAGTAGTTTAAAAACTAGGTATTTAGTAAGAGTAGGCGTGTTGGGAGCTTTGGGATTTGCACTTATGTTTTTGGATATGCCTTTGGCATTTATAGCTCCACCTTTTATGAAATTGGATCTTTCAGATGTACCAGGACTTATTTCAGGTTTCGCAATGGGACCCATATATGGAGTATTGGTTCAATTAATAAAAAATATCCTCAATCTTTCCAAAACGTCCACAGGTGGAGTAGGAGAACTTTCAAACTTCATTGTAGGTTCGAGTTTTGTTCTAGTATCTAGTTTAGTTTACAAAAGAGACAAAAGTATGAAATCAGCTTTAATTGGTGTGATTCTAGGAGTAATGACTATGGCTGCCTTAGCTATGGCATCTAATTATTTCGTAGTGTTTCCACTATATGCTAAACTAATGATACCTATGGAAACTATAATCAATATGGGAAAAGCAGTTAATCCTAATATAGATTCTTTATGGAAAATGATGTTACTATCAGTTCTCCCCTTTAATTTAATCAAAGGAGCTGTCAACGGTTTGGTAACATTTATGGTTTATAAAAAGGTGCGAAAATATCTATAAAAATTTAAAGCGAGAAGTAAATTCTTGCTTTCAGAAGGATAACAAACGCTTTATTAAGGTCGGAATATCATTCTTTTTTGAGCGTATATGGCCCGCCGGCCCGAGGGTACTCGAAAAAGAATGATATGGAGACCTTTTTGGGCAGTCTCAAAGCAAGAGTAAATTCTTGCTTTTTCTTTTCTTTGTAAAGTTAAATTATAAATTTATAAAAAACCCTTGACAAGAATGTTAATATTCGGTAAAATATTTGAATTTCTTTGACAAAACATCACCATGATGGTATAATACATTTACTGTTATGGGAAAGGCGTGATTATTTGACTTCAATGCAATTAATAAGGAATGAATTGAAAGGTCAGATAGGAAAGCAAGTCTATCTGAAAGCGGATAGAGGGAGAAAGAGATACATCACTAGGAGAGGAACATTGAACGCTGTGTATCCCAGCATTTTTGTTGTGGAGCTGGAGTTCGACGATTCACCAAATAGAATGATGACTTTCACGTATTCTGATATTTTGACTAATACTGTGGAATTAATGATAGTAGATAACTAATTCCAAGAATCTAAGAAAAATTTTAAAATCCCCTAGAGTCTATTTGGCTTTAGGGGATTCTTAGATTTTATAAACTATTATATTTTTTCAAAGCATTTTCTAGTATATTCATGGATTTATTTAGCACGTCTACACCCTTTATATAGGCGATTCGAACTTGGGACTTGCCCTTTTCTTCATTTTGATAAAAGCTAGCGCCCGTTGCTAGCATCAGAGTTTCTCCTTCCAAGGAAAAATCTTTTAGCATCCATTTACAAAATTTATCTGCATCGTCCACTGGAAGTTCTGGCATTACATAAAAAGCTCCTTCAGGCTCGTAAACTGTTACACCTTGTATGTTCTTTAACCTCTCTACGATATAATCCCTGCGATTTCTATACTCCTCATTTATAGATTTTAAAATGCTTAAATCCATATTATAAAGAGCAGTCGCTCCCATCATTTCAATAGTTGGAACACAAAGCCTAGCATTGGCAAGGGACATTACTCCATCCATTACAGATTTATTTTTACTCATCAAAGAACCTATCCTAACGCCACAAGCGGAAAATCTTTTGGATATGCTATCTGTTATTATTAGATTTTGTTCCAATTCCTTTATATTTCCAAATCCAAAATATTCTTCATTAGAATAAATAAATTCTCTGTAAACTTCATCGGATATAATAAATAAATTATACTCCAAAGCGATTTCTGTAAGTAGATACAATTCTTCCTTAGTTAAAACTACTCCCGTGGGATTGGAAGGATTGGAAATGAGAATGGCTTTTGTGCTTTTATCTATTGCATCCGTGATAGTCTTTTTATCTGGCAGGTGAAACCCATCTTCTACTCTAGTAGGGAAGGTTTTTACTTCCACGCCAGTTTGGACAAACATGGGAGTGTAATTGGCATAATATGGCTCAGTAGTTAGAATATTGTCACCAAAATCTGCCACAGCTAATAATGCGTAAATTAAAGCTTCAGAGCCGCCATTTGTAATAAGTAAATCTTGATTTTCTATATTTATTCCAAACTTTTTGTAGTAATTTCTTTGGGCGTCTAAAAGTTCAACAATACCCCTAGCAGGAGCATAGCCTATGGTCTTTACATCGTAATTTTTTATAGCATCAAAAAATTCCCTAGGAGTTATTATATCTGGATCCCCAATATTTAAGTGATGAACAGTTATTCCTTCAGCTTTTCTTTTATCAGCTATGGGATAAAGTTCCATAATGGAAGATACTGGCATCATATTTATTCTGTCAGATGTTTTCATAATTACCTCAATTTTAAAATAATAGTAATATTATAGCAAAATTTAATGAATAATGAAAATAATTAGTATTTTTTTAGAAAATCAGAAATAGAATTTAAGTATAAATCCCTTTCTAGAACGTGAATTTGTACATGGGGACTGGAATCTGATGTTACCAATTCCTTTTTATCGTGGGGTATAGCATTATACACATCTATTCCCATTTGTTCAGGAGTAACTTCATCTGCCTTGGAATTAAATATTAAAGTAGGAGTGTTAGTTTCTGCTAACCATTTTCTAGAATTTATTTCCTCAAAGGTAAAACCTAATTTCACCTTGGTAGCTATATTTCCAGTAAACATCATATAAGATACTGGAATACCTTGTTCGGCTTCAATATCTTTTAATATTTCCTCTAGAAATTCCCTTCCATCACTAACGGGACAATCTAAAATTAGATAATCTATATTACTTTCATCTCTACCCAAAGCGATTGCAGCACTGGCACCACCGTAGGATTCTCCCCACAATATAATTTCATTATCCTTTACGATATTTTTAGCGTAATTGACAGCATCTAAAATGTCATAACTTTCTAAAACTCCAAAAGTATTAAGAGGTGCCATATTGTCGCCGGAGTTTCTTTGGTCGATGGCGATAACGTCATAACCCAGCTCTAAAAGTACAGAAGCAGGAGAAATAACAGACTCCTTAGTTCCACCCATTCCATGAACCATTACAGCTATATTTTCATTGCTATCATCTTTTATATATATAGCAGGAATTTCATGGTCCTCGTATGTAGAAGGAATTGATATTTCTTCCACATCATAAAAGCTTTTGAAAATATTGTATTCCACTTCAAATTCTTTGATATTTTTTTTCGTATCTTCCCTAGAATAAGCATTGGTAAACCCATTGTAGACAGAAAGTCCAAGATAGCCACTAAAAGCCACCCCTACACCAATTACAATACTTAATACTAATAAAAATATGAACTTTAAAATTTTCTTTATAATAATCACCGCCTTGTTTTAAATTTAATGTTTAGTTATTTATCATCTAATATACTTTTTGAAAACTTATCAAAGTCGGAAATGATTTTTTGCGACTTATTGAATTCATCATATTCCATTGATGCTTTATCTTTTGCTTGTTGACTAGAGATTTTTCCTTTGTCTCCATCAGGCAAAATATTATATCTTCTAAATGCTAAAAAATCATTTATACTATTAGCAAATTGCTCCATTGTAAAAGTGTTTTCTCTTTCCAAAAGATCTTCTATATAGTCGAAATAACTACTTACATTTCTTTCAAGGCTTTTTATTTCTTTTTCAGATAAATAATTTTTTGCTGTTAGGGTATCTGTTTTTATGATTCTTCCCTCTGGTGCATTTTTCCAAGTTGTAAGACCCATATTTTCTTTTCTAGAGTCTACTGATGTGAAAATTATTTCAGCTGCAGTCCTTCCTGTAATGGCATAATGAAATTTGTTCTGAACGGTTGCATAAAATTGTCTAGTGAGGGGAGAATCTTTGTCATAGTCTATAGAGATTTCGGCGAATATATCTGTAATTTGTTGCCATATTCTACGCTCGCTTGCTCGAATGGAGCGAACTCGCTCGATAAGTTCGTTGAAATAATCTTTTCCAAAAGGTTTACCATTTTTTAGCATTTCATCATTTAGAACAAATCCCTTGATGATGTACTCTCGCAAAGTATTTGTAGCCCATTGTCTAAATCTGGTAGCCTTTAAAGAATTGACTCTATATCCTACTGCAATTATTACATCTAGATTATACATATGTATTTCTCTTGTAACGTCTCTAAAGCCTTCTTTTTGAACTATTTCCATTTTGGAAATAGTTGAAGATTCTTCTAGTTCTCCCTCTTCAAAAATATTATTCAAATGTTTATTAATAGCAGGGACTTCTACATCGAACAATTGAGCCATCGTTTTTTGAGACATCCAGAATGTCTCATCTTTAAACCTAACATCGACTTTTATATTTTCATTTTCAGATTGATATATTATTATTTCGCTTTCTTTCGTCATGCATTTACCTCCCTATAGAATAATAGCATAAAGATTATTTTATGACTACAATTAAGATAATTTTACAAATAGTAAAATAAATGTTAATATAAAAATGTAAATCAGAAGATTTATTATAGCCAGAAGGCGAGAAATTATCACGAAGATAGAAAGCTGATGTCAGCACTATTTTTGTGATTTTTATTTTTAGGAGGAAAAATGAATAATATAGAACTAGCGAGAAATACTTTAGAAAAAGAAAAATTAAGTATTGTAATGGTAAAAAATGGAGAAGTTATCTACAAATCCACAGACTCGGGAATAAAGCCCCTACTATTTGCTTATCAAAATAATCTAGAGAAACTAGAAGGAGTATCAGTAGCAGATAAAGTAATAGGAAAAGCCGCAGCGCTTTTACTAAAAGATGGTAAAATCCAGGAGCTATATGCAGAACTTATCAGCGAAAAAGCCATGGAAGTTTTAAATGAAACAGATATAAAAGTAACTTACGGCAATAAAGTAGAAAATATTTTAAATCGAGATCAGACAGATCTTTGTCCCATGGAAAAATTGGCACAAGATGAAAGTGAAGGCAGTGTAGTAGCAGAGAAAATTATTAATTTCTTCGGAGGTAAAAATTGAAAACTAAAAATATAGTATTGTCAGGATTGTTCGTAGCTT
>JAAYEN010000148.1 GCA_012728775.1 Tissierellia bacterium | reverse complement strand
TTATTATACTCTTGTCAAGGGATTTTTTAACTTTTTTCTATAAAAATAATAATAAATTGGAACTATCATACAGTAAAAGTTAAAAAACACTGAAAAATAGCTAACTTGGTACACCGTAAGGGCTAAATTAGCCGCCATATTCCATGGAACTAAAGCAGGTAAAAGTATAGAAACATTTTCTAAATCTAACATTAAGAGTTTATTACTATTCATTCTATCTGTATATATTCCAGCAATTAATATAAGTACTATGGATTGAGTTCCAAATAATATACTAAAGACCAAAGCTACAATTACATAAGTCCAATAATACCCAATCTTTTTTTCATATTTATCTATTATATCTACTACAGGCTTGAGGAAATTTGTCTTTTGAAAAATTCCAAAATACATAGCGGAAATTCCTACATTTATAGAGGTGTGAAACATGGACTTTACTCCCCCGCCATTTATTATTCTTGATAAACTTAAGGATAGCCCTTCAACATTTACACCGTATATTAATCCTTTTACAATTTCATCAATCTGGTATCTTTGATAAACATATCCAATAATAACGCTAATTATGCTACTTATAATAAGAAGTTTTCTAGTGTTTACCTTAAATAATGATAATACAATTATAGCCAAAGCCGGTATTACAGATACTATATGAAGATTTGTATTTTCTCTAATTCCATTTAATAATTGCGCATCTGTTTCTCCTCCTCCACTTACTAGGGAAATTACTAAGTAAATAACCATTGTTATAATAGTAGGAATAATTACAGAATCGAACATAGGCTTGCGATTTTCTATTACATCTGTATTTGTAAGTTCTGCAACTAAGTTTATAGAAGAAGATACTGGGCTAAGTCTATCGCCAAACATAGCTCCAGATAAAATTGCTCCTGTCGTAATTATCAAACTAGCTCCGTTAGCTCTAGCTAAGCTAATCAAAACAATACCCATAGTTGTAGCGGTTCCATTTACGCTTCCTAAGAGCATGGACATCCCCAAATTAAGTAAAAAAGTGTATAAATAAAATAATTTCGGATTTATTAAATTCGCCCCATGATATACTAAGTAAGGGATAGTTCCACTAAGCCTCCAAGCAGCAGTAATAACTCCTATTAATATAAAGATAATAATGACATTCTTTACAATAGACATTCCACTTATCATCATTTTGAGTATTTCTTTAAATCTAAATCCTTTTTCGTATGCATCAAAGGAAAATAAAAATAATCCAACTAAAAGCGGATACATAAGCTTGATATCATAAATTACGCTTAAAAAAAGTGCCACGATAAAAATAGTAATGTATAATTTAAATTTCATGTTTTTCCCTCTCTAACATATTTAATATACCAAAATCTAAAAGGATTAACAACTTTGTAAAATTTAATTCTTCTTCCTTGACAGTATGATAGCTAATTTGTATAATACATTTATTGAATAAGAGACTATGAATGACTACAGTACCGAATATTCGGGAATTACAAGTCAGGAGTCTGATTACTTGCACCTATTGTGGGTGTTTGAGGCTATGCGAAAAAGGGTGGTACCACGTTAAATACGTCCCTTTATACGTAGCTTTTTTTATTGGAAAATTAAGGAGGCTGTAATGACTGCAAATGTATTTGATATTTTAAAAGAAAGAGGATATATTGACGCCGTAAGTCATGAAGATGAAGTTAGGGATTTACTTGGTAAGGAAAAAATAACTTACTATATTGGTTTTGATGCTACGGCAGATAGTTTGACACTGGGACATTTCTTACAATTAATGACTATGATGCACATGGAAAGACACGGTCACAGACCTATCGCCCTTTTAGGTGCAGGTACTACCATGGTTGGAGATCCATCTGGTAGAACGGATATGAGAAAGCTAATGACAAAGGAACAAATTGATGAGAATGCTAGAAAGTTCGAAATCCAAATGAAACGCTTTTTAGATATAGATGGTGGAAAAACTTTAATCGACAACAACGCTAACTGGCTTTTAGATTTAAACTTTTTAGATTTTATGAGAGAAGTTGGAGTTCACTTCTCAGTAAATAGAATGTTGACTTTAGACGCTTACAAAAACAGAATGGAAGATGGCCTCACTTTCTTTGAATTTTCCTATATTCTTTTACAGTCATATGACTTTTATGTATTAAATAAAAAATATGATTGTATAATGCAAATGGGTGGCTCTGACCAATGGTCTAATATTATTGGTGGGATGGAATTGATTCGTAAAAAAGAACAAAAACCTGCATATGCTATGACTTTTAAACTTCTAACTACTGCAGCTGGAGAAAAAATGGGTAAAACTGCAAAAGGTGCAATCTGGTTAGATAAAGAAAAAACTTCTCCTTATGAAATGTTCCAATATTTAAGAAATGTAGCAGACGCTGACGTAAAACCATTTTTGAAATTACTCACATTCCTTTCTTTAGAGGAAATTGATGAGTTAACTAAAGTAGAAGGAGCTGAACTTAACAAAGCTAAAGAAGTGTTAGCTTTTGAAGTTGTAAAACTTTGCCATGGGGAAAAAGATGCTACTGAAGCATTAGAAACTTCTCGTTCATTATTCTTAGGAGCCAAAGATAGCGAAAATATTCCTTATACAGAATTTGATACTTCTGAATTTAATGAAGGAAAAGGAATTATAGATGCAATTAGAGAAATTGGTTTTGTAAAATCCAATGGAGAAGGAAGAAGGCTAATACAAAATGGTGGTATCTATATAGAAGAAGAATCTATATCAGATTTCAACCATATTATTAGGTTGGAAGACTTCACAGATGGAAAATTATTATTACGAAAAGGAAAAAAGGTATATCATCAAATTCGAATTAAGTAATTAAAATAAAAAACAGTCTTAGTTTTAGAAATATTTTCCTAAACTAAGACTATTTCTATTTTAAAATTCTTTATTTTCCATAATCTTAACGGATACTTTATACGACATCCAGATAATTATAACACTTATGAGAATTACTATTGCAGATATCAAACCAATAGGTAAATTATTAAAAAATTCCGTATTAGGAATTGAGGAAAACGCATACGAACCTACACTAAAAAATCCGAAAAACAAAACCATCAAAATGTATCTACCTTGGGTTATTCCAAACTTGTAAACCAATGGAATCATCAGTGCATTTGTCAAAATAGAAACTATCATTGGGATTCCAATAAGCGCTGCCTTTTGTCCAAAAGTTCCTTTTATTAGTAAATTTATTATTACAAAAGATAAAACCGAAGAAATTATTAATACAAATCCCTGTATTAAAAATTTTGATTGAACTAATGCTTTTCTAGTTATTGGCGTAGAAAATGCAAATGGATAAAATTTTGCTATATCATCTCCACCAATTGTGCTTAGTACCACTGTCACTGGCAAAATATTTATAAACATAGGCAACAGAGTATAATCTTTTCCAAGTATACTAATCCCAGAGAAAATTATTAATAGTATTATCAATGATTTACCTTGGTGTTTCATAAGTAGTAAATCTTTGTAAAAAAGAGCCTTAAATATTGATTTTTCCATTTTTTTGCCCCTTTCTAATAAATATCATAAAATCTTCAATTTCAGGTTTTTCTGTGACTAAATCATCTGAAACAAATTCTTTTTTCACCAACAATTTCGTATTTACCCCAGTATCTATTCTGCCAATTATATTATCTGAATCGAATGAATTAACCCTGTCTGAATCACAGTAAGCTATCACATATTCTTCTAACAATCTATCTTTTTCTTCCACAAAAACCATTTTCCCTTCATGGATAAATGCTATATAATCTGAAACTTTTTGTAGATCTGATAAAATGTGTGAAGAGATAAATATAGAATTTTCTTCATTTTGAATATATTCCATTAATATTTCTAAAATTTCATCTCTAACTACTGGATCTAATCCGCTAGTAGCTTCATCTAAAATTAATACTTTTGCTTGGTGAGATAGTGCAATAGCTAGAGATAATTTCATCTTCATACCACGAGAATAAGCCTTTATTTGTTTAGAATCGTCTAAATTCAATTTTTTCAAATATTTAAAGAAGTCTTCAGAGGACCAATTCACAAATACATTGTCAAATATTTTATCCACTTCTGTTGCTGTTAAAAAAGAATGTAAATTCAACTCATCAAAAACTACGCCTACATCATTTAATATACCGTGATCTTCCTTTAATTCTTTTCCGAAAATTTTTATACTACCTTCATTTCTTTTTATTAAATTTAAAATTAACTTAATTGTAGTTGTTTTTCCAGAACCATTTTCTCCGATAAATCCTACAATAACTCCTTTTGGAATATCTAAATCAATTGGACCTAAGTGGAAATTTTTATATTCTTTGATGAGACCTCTGACCTCAATATTATTCATCATCTTCCTCCATCGTATTAATTATTTCTTGAATCTCTGATTTGGAAATTCCAGAAACTTTTGCATAAAATAAAATTTCATTAATATGAAACTCGATTTTTTTTAGATATTCTTCCCGTATAAACTCGGAATTTTGGACCGCCACAAAAGATCCTTTTCCTTGAACAGAATTAATAAATCCTTCGGATTCTAGTTCATCGTATGCTCTCTTGGTAGTTATAACACTTATTCTAAGTTCTTTTGCAAGATAACGAATAGAAGGCAATTGTTCACCTGCTTTAAGTTTGCCTTCCATAATATGTTTTTTTAATTGTTCTTTTATTTGTTCATAAATCGGCAAGTCGCTAGAATTGCTAATTATAATATTCAAAATCTCACCTCGGCATCTTTTGTGTTCTTACTGTTTATATTGTATATATACTCTTAGTATTTGTCAATGCTTTTTTGCATAAAAAAACAGTCACAATGGACTGTATAGTTTTATTCCATTCGCCCGAACTTCATTTCTTCTCCTAATTCGTCGAATTTCTTACGTTTACCCTTTATTTCCTCAATAATGATTTTATAAACCCTTGTACGGTGAAGACTGTTTTTTATAAATTCTTCAGCTAAATCTACCAAATCAGGAGTATATTTTTTGCCAATCAACATCAATGCTTCAATTGTTTCAGTTTCATCTTTGATGTGAAAAATTTTCCCTTCTACATGGGCGCTTTCAAATTCTGTGGTAAAAACCTTAGAACCTATTTCAGCAAATTTCTTTTCTGCAATTTTTTCTAGTATATCTTCTCTACTTAAAAGATTAGGAACTTGTACCCTACTGACGAAAGAAACTGAAACATTATCACCATCTTCTATCATATCTACCTTTTTTCCTTCAGGTGCACTATGAAAGTATAAGTTTTTTCCATCTCTAACCATAGAAAGAGGCATAGTGTATATACTTTCTTTATAAATACCTAAAACGCCAAATTCTGATTTATCTATTACATCTAAAGCAAAATCCTCGTTCATTTGCCGATCTTTTCTTCTCATTGTTAGTCCCCTTTTATTTTTTCATTATTATATCCACTAATTTACATTCTGAGTAAAATGTATAATTTAAATCAAGATATTTTTCATTTTCAAAAATTATCCTTGCCAATTCATCGATATCGTAGATTTTAAATCTTTCTACTTCTAAGGAAATAGCAAGTTTTTCTAACATAGCTACTATGATTTCGGAGTAGTTTACATCTTTACTTAATTTATTTTTTTTAACATAATCTGGAATCCACAACTCCAAAAATTGTCGTAATGAATGATATTCAAATTCTCCATCTTTCAAAGATCCATATAAATTTACAATATAATTAATAGCACATTCTTCTCTGGGATTTTTTATATAATATTTATCACCTAATAAATTTTGAAAATATTTATAAGTATCATAATAACCTAGTTCTATTCCATATCTAGCATCTATGCTATTGAAGTTCATAATATCTGCTAGTCTTTCTCTAGGCATTATAGTTTTCACATTTTTTCCTGCTGAAGTTAAATGAAGAAGTCTATTGGGATAAAGTAAAATGTTTATAATTTCATCACATTTATCTTCGATCATCTTAATTGGATTATTAGAGTAAAATCCTCCATCTATTAAATATCTTCCATCGATGGGTTTTTGTCTAAATACTGGCAAATTACTTGAAGCGTATAAATACTGTTTTAATGTTCCAACTTCCATTTCATCAATAAATATTTCTATTGGCTTGATATTGGATATATCTACCGTTACTAATCCAAACTTAATATTAGATTTTCTTATTTTTTCCTCATCTACGTATTTGTCTAAGAGCTCTTTAAAAGGAGTAGTATCGAATCCTCCTTCTGATACCACCTCTTTTAGAATTTCGAATTTTTCTTTAAGATTGCTAAAAGTCAAGTCTTCATTTAATAAGCTTTGCATTCTTTTATCGTCCACGTCAACAACTGTGGAATATTTAATATCTGACCAAACTCTTTCAGCAATTTCTTCATCATGTTGAGCAAATATTACGCCATTAATCGCTCCAATGGATGTTCCGACTATATAATCGAATTCATATCCTAGTTCTTTTAGCGCTTTATAAGCCCCTACTTGGTAAGATCCCTTGGCTCCTCCGCCTTCTAGAGCAAGACCTTTCATCAGTTAACCTCAATTCTTTATGTAATGCAGGATTTCTCCTGCGATAAATTATGCTACTAGTTCTGAAGTACAGTTAGGACATCTTGTAGCTTCAATGTCAATTTCTGTCTTGCAAAACGGACAAGTTTTAGTAGTCGGATCAGCTTCTGGTTCTGCTTTTTTCAATTTATTAATTTGTTTGATAAAAATAAAAATTACAAACGATATAATAAGAAAATCAATAACGGATTGAATTAAAGCACCATAGTTTAAAGTAGCTGCCCCAGCTTCTTGGGCTTGAGCTAATGTTGCATAAGTGTTTCCATCAAGAGCAATAAACTTACTTCCAAAATCGCCCCCTCCAGTAATTAAGCTTACTATTGGCATAACTATTCCATCTACTAAAGCAGAAACTATAGCGCCAAATGCACCACCTATGACTACCCCTACAGCCATGTCAATTACATTGCCTCTGTTAATAAAATCTTTAAATTCTTGTAACATCTTGCACCTCCTTAAAAAATTATTGAATTATTTATTGCTTACGTATATCATTATAGTATAAATTGGAGGAGTTGAAAAGATGGCAAGACTAAGTTGGGATGAATATTTCATGGAAATATGTAAAATGGTTGCTCAAAGATCTACCTGTGACCGTGCTTTTGTAGGATGTGTACTTGTAAATGACAGCAATAGGATTGTATCAACTGGATATAATGGTTCTGTAAGTGGAAACCCTCACTGTGATGAAATTGGTCATACCATGCGAGATGGACATTGTATAGCCACTATCCACGCAGAGATGAACGCTCTATTATATTGTGCAAAAGAAGGAATATCTGTTAAAAATTCAAAGGCATATGTAACTCACTTTCCATGTTTGAACTGCACAAAGGCTCTTATTCAAGCAGGAATTTCTGCAATTTATTATCTTGAAGGATATAGAATTGACGATTACGCAATAGAATTGTTAGACAGAAACAAAATCCCTTATACTCAAGTTGGAAAAAAAGAGGAAGTTTAATTTTTGCCCTACGCAAAAATTAAACTTCTTTTATAATAGCATTCTTAGCTAATTTATCCGCCATTTCATTATACTTATCGCCTGAATGGGCTTTTACTTTTACGAATTCTACATTTAACTTGGGTTTTATACTTTGGAAATAATCGTGATATTTTTGTGTTGCTTCTTTATTTCTCTTCCAAGAGCCAATTGCCCATTTAGCTATACCTTCATAATCATAATGGAGAATTAGTTTTTTATATCCATTTTTTACTGCAAAATTCATAGCAAAAACTGAACCTCTTATCTCCCCAATTACATTACGATGTTCTGAATATTTATCTTTTCTAAATCGCTGACTAAAAGTTTGAACTTCATTATCAGAAATTAGTACCGCGCCATAGCTATAGCTTCCATCAATTATATTAAAACTTCCGTCAACGTATGCTATTAATGTATCTTCTGGTAAATTATCTTCAAAAGAAATCTCTTTATCCAATCCCATAAACTCCATAGCTTCTAATTCAGTATTGAATTTTTTGTACTCTGCTCCACTGTAACCATTTACTTGTTCTTTACATTCATCCCAAGTTTCATAAATTCCAGGAGACTTCCCTTTTTTGACTGCGTAATATTTTTTCATAAGATTATTATAAATTAAAAGAGCCTACATTTGCAAGCTCTCTTAGATTACGTATAAATTATTGTCCTAAAGCGTTGTTTACAGCGTTTATGATACCTTCACTTGTATAAGTAGCGCCAGTTACAACATCAACGCCTTCTGTTCCGTTAGCTTCAACAATAGCTGCAGGTACAGATTCAAGTGCTGTTTTAACTTCTTCGATATCATCAACAGATTCTCCATGATTTGTAACAGTAACTGCTGTAATTGTGTCTCCGTCTTTAACAACTTCAACTTCAATTTCTGTATCGGTTGAGAATCCTTCTGCAGTTCCAGTAAGAGTTTCACCTGTCGCTGCTGGAGCTTCTTCTGCTGGCTTATCACCACATGCAACTAAACTAACTAGGCAAAGCATTAATGCCATTAATAATGCAAATTTTTTCATTTTACACCTCCACATA